>CAMKSY010000093.1 GCA_946415545.1 uncultured Pelosinus sp.
TCTATTGCGTAAGCGATGAGATAATGATAAAATAATGTTGCGGATGCGATACAAAAAGAAAGGAGGTGCATATTTTGATGCGAAGGAAGGAGTTAACGGTAAAACTTGATATAAAAGCATTTGAGGAAAATCAAAAAAAATATAACCTCAATGAAGAAGGAAAATGCGCCGAAGCTATGGGGATTAGTCCATCTCAGCTTTGGAAGGTGAAAACGGGCATTCATGATCCGGGCAAGGACTTTATTGCAGGTGCATTAAAAGCATTTTCAGATACTTCTTTTGAAGAAATATTTTTTTTGCCTGGAGTGTCGCGCTGTCGAGATGAAATGCCAAAGAAAAAGTGAGATAAGGAGATGATGATCAATTGATTGTTTCGTTAACGACAGAAGAGGTTAGGCAGATGTTTCTTCACCTTTCAAGGGAAATTGTTGCAAATCAGTCATTGCTAATGGAATTAGATAAAAAGATTGGTGGGAAAGCTCATGCAGAGGAGATTACAAAAGGTTTTAGCGCTATCATACATACTCTTTCCCAGGATCAATCCTTTCATATTAATGATATTTTTACGGATAGTGGAATCGCAATGCTTAACTCGGGCAAAGGTTTTTTAGTTATCATTTTTGGAACTTTATTTTTAGGGGGCGTAAGTAGAGTGCCTGGAAGTGATGAACTATGTGCAAAACAATTGTCCGCTATATTCGATAACGCACTACAGACTCTTACATCATGGGGAGCCGGCCATACAGATGGTAGAATCATAATTCATACATTTGAATCCGCTGTTATTGCCTTTCGTCACAGTGTTAAAGAAGGCGACACCTTTCTTCAGGCCTTGCAGGTAGGTGAGATTAGTGCTAAAGAAGCTATGGAGCACTTAAAACATTATCAGACTAGCTTTGATCCTAGGATGTATAGTAGTGAAAAAGTCGTATCCTATTATGATCCTGGTGCTGTAACGGTTTGGCTTATTTTAAAATCCATGCGTGAGTGGGTTGCAGCATTAGAAATGATTCATAGTAGGTCAACTATGAATGGGTAGTTCCAAGATAAAGGATGGTATGTAAATGATGTTTGTTTGTTAGACTTTTTACTTGAACAAGTAGAGAGTCTTTTTCTTATGATAAAAAGGCCGTCCTAAGGATTTACCTTAGAACGACCATTTCACGTATTTGTACTGTTTATTGAACTGTTACCCAGAGTTCACTGGACCGAGCCGTTTCTGAAGTGTTTGGAATAACCGTAAGTTTACCTTTTCCTTGGGCTATGGCCGTAAATATGGCTTTACCAGTATCAGGGCCGCCTGTTTCTTGCTTTAGTATATCGCCGACAAAGGTTTCACCGGATGAGGTGAAGCGTGTGTTTTGGGTAAGTCCTGGTGCCGGTTCAAGGATTAATTTTTGACCTACTTTTAACATCACATTATTGGCAGATAAGTGTACTTTTTCGTTATCATTGTAGTTATAGACCACTTTAACATCCGTTAGATCGTTTACTGGTTTAGTAGGAATGCTTGGAGTTGTTGGGGAGGGATTCGGATCAACAGGAGTAACTGGGTTAAGATTTGTGCATCCTCCCAGAAAAAGAGACACTGATAAGAATAAGCCTATCGTAAGGTTCAGCCATTTTCGATCTTGTATATTTTTCATACTAACCTCCTATTGTCATTTGCAGTAGATTCAGTAGATTATCTATAGATTTACCTAAAATGATGATACTATGCAATTTTTTAATAGTATTTGATGTTTTAAGAAGGTCATTTGAATAGCAGGCATTATAATCATGCTACTACGCAATTTGTTTAAAGATTAATTTTAACTTCTATATTAAAATAGGCAGGGGATTAGGAATGGAGGAAGAATGTATATTTAATACAAGCATAATAAAAAAATTCTGCCTGCTTTTTTACCAGCTTGGCTTAAGCCAAGTCTTTTCTTATAAGTAAAGAGTATTAAGGGAGGGATGGGTAAGATAGATGGCTCTTATTTTCCAGCAGATGTGTAAAAAGATAGGTGTGGCTAAATACAATGGCAGCGTTATCAGCAAAAAATAACGAGTACATTGGTTTTTGACTTATGTCCTGCCTTTACAGTTTTACATATTTCATATATATTATTTCTTATACCCTTGTAAAGGGACGCAATGATCTTAGTATTTCTAGTATATAAAAGAGAATGATGGAGGTGAAAAGTATGGCTATAAAAACCATAGGAAAACATTGTAAAGGCTGTGGAGTTTGTGTAACTTTCTGTCCTAAGCAAGTATTAGGGCTAGATGCTCTCGGAAAGATTACGATTGTAGATGAAACAAAATGTATTACCTGTAAACAATGTGAAATGCGTTGTCCTGATTATGCAATATTTGTAGAGAAAAAATAGGGGAGTGATTTATAAGTGGCAAAGGTACTGCTCTTGCAAGGAAATCAAGCTTGTGCTGAAGGTGCGATCGCTGCGGGCGTTACGTTTTTCGCAGGTTATCCGATTACACCGTCAACGGAAATTGCTGAGATAATGGCAAAACGTCTGCCAGAGGTTGGTGGCAAATTTATTCAAATGGAAGATGAGATTGCAGGCATTGGAGCGATTGTTGGTGCTTCTTTGACTGGTAAAAAAGTGTTGACTGCGACAAGTGGTCCTGGTTTTTCCTTGAAACAAGAATTTATTGGATATGCAACGATTGCAGAAGTTCCGATTGTAATCGCCAATGTACAGCGGGTAGGTCCAAGTACTGGACAGCCGACAGCTCCTGCCCAAGGAGATATGATGCAGGCAAGATGGGGAACCCACGGTGATCACCCAGTGATTGCTCTGACTCCGGCAAGTGTGCCAGAGTGCTTTACTTTAACCATTAAGGCTTATGAACTATCAGAAAAATATCGCATGCCTGTTCTATTGATGTTAGATGAAATCATCGGACATATGCGTGAAAGAATAGAGATTCCTGATTATGATACCATCGAAAAACCTGTCCGCAAAGGTCCTAGAGTAGGTCCTAGTGAATTTAAAGCCTATGAGCCTGATAGTGATGGTGTACCTCCTATGGCTGATTTTGGTACAGGTTATCGTTATCATGTAACTGGCTTAGTACATGATGAGACCGGTTTCCCAAATGGGTCTGCCGCAGCTACTGAAAAACTCCTTAAAAGGCTTCACGAGAAAGTAGAACGTGACATTGATAATATCACTATGTATGAAGAGTATAAACTGGATGATGCTGAAATTGCGATTGTAACCTATGGGGGAACTGCGCGTTCTGCATATGCAGCGATTGATATGGCTCGTGAAGAAGGTATTAAGGTTGGCATGTTCCGCCTCATTTCCGTATGGCCTTTCCCTGAAAAAGAGATTGCCAAACTGGCTCAGAAAGTAAAAGTGATTGTTGTTCCTGAACTTAACTATGGTCAAATGGTGGGTGAAGTCAGAAAAGCTGCGGAAGGCAAGGTGCCAGTAAAGCCAATGTCTAAATATGACTCTGAGCCAATTTCACCAAAAGAATTATTAGCATTTGTGAAGAATCTTTAATTTAGGGAGGTAAAATAGATTGGAAAAATTAATTGAAAAATACTATCGCCCTCGCTTGCCGCATATTTGGTGTCCAGGCTGTGGCAATGGTATTGTTACCAGTTCTATTATAAAAGCAATTGATAAACTAGGGCTTGATCAGGATAAAACCGTAATAGTATCCGGTATCGGCTGTTCCTCAAGAGCATCAGGGTATCTGAATTTTGATACGGTTCATTCCCTGCATGGCCGTGCATTGCCTGTAGCCACGGGTATTAAACTGGCTGATCCTGAACTAAATGTAATTGTTATTACTGGTGATGGAGATGGCACTGCCATAGGCGGCAACCATTTCATCCACACTGCTCGCCGTAACATTAATCTAACGGTTATTCTATTCAATAACAATATCTATGGCATGACAGGGGGACAATATTCACCACTGACGCCAACGGATAGTAGGGCAACAACTGCGCCTTATGGCACCTTAGAACGTGCTTTTGATATTGCGGAATTGGCAAAAGCTGCTGGCGCTACATACGTAGCTAGGGGTACGGCTTTTCATGCCAATATGCTGGTGGACGTAATTGCCAAGGGAATCAGTCATGACGGATTTTCTTTGGTTGAGGCTGTGACCCAATGTCCGATCTATTTCGGTCGTCAAAACAAAAAAGGCGATGCATCAGCAATGCTTAAAACCCAGCGTGATAATTCGGTTACAGTAGAAGCAGCTAAAAAATTAAGTCCAGAACAAATGGAAGGAAAATTCAAAATCGGTGTGCTGCATCAAAGTGAAGCACCAGAATATACCAAGCAATACCAAGGAATCATTGATAGAGCACAGAAAGGAGCTAAATAATATGATTGAAATGCGTTTATCTGGCTCTGGTGGACAGGGATTAATTTTAGCAGGTATTATATTAGCAGAAGCAGCTATACTTGATGGCAAGATGGCCATTCAGTCTCAGTCTTATGGACCGGAGGCAAGAGGTGGTGCTAGTAAATCAGAAGTTATTATTTCGGAAAAAGCAATTCACTACCCAAAAGTAACTAACCCTAATCTTGTTTTGGCAATGACGCAAGAAGCGGTGGATAAGTATTCAAAGGATTTGCCCGCTGATGGCATATTGATGATTGATACAACCTTTGTTAAAAAAGTGCCAGATCATCTAAAAAATGTACATCACCTTCCTATTACGGAAAAAGTTACGGCAGAACTTGGAAAGGCATTATTTGCGAATATTGTTGCTTTAGGAGCGATTGTGGCTACAACAAAAGCAGTGAGTGTTGAATCCATTACAACAGCGATTCTTCACCGCGTTCCAAAGGGAACAGAAGACATTAATAAACGTGCTCTTGAACTTGGCATGGCATTAGCTGCTAAATAGAGAGAGCATCTCATAGATTCCGATTCATTGGGTTAAAGAGCGTTGAACCACAGAGGGCAGAGGACACGAAAGAGTGTTCTCTGTGCTTCTGTGGTTCTCTTTTTTACTAGGCGTTTTACTGAATATTTTTACAAATCTTGTATGGCTTGACATGCCGTAGAAAAAGGAATAAAATAAATTTAATTCCCAGCAATTCACTATGAATACTAGGGATTAAACCCTGAAAATAGGTAAAAATAATAAATCAACGGGATAGAAATAATGAGGTGAAAGCATGGCAGAAAAACTCTTAGCAATTCAAGGATTACACGCAGCCGTCGAAGGCAAAGAAATCTTAAAAGGTTTGAATATTGGAATCAATAGGGGTGAAGTTCATGTTATTATGGGTCCTAATGGCTCCGGAAAATCGACGTTAGTGAATTTGATTATGGGCCATCCAAAATATGAAATCACTGCTGGTTCTATTGCTTTTCAGGGAGAAGACATTACAGCTTTAAAAACCTTTGAAAGAGCTAGAAAAGGAATCTTCTTATCTTTTCAAAATCCTGAAGAAATTCCAGGGATAACAGTAGAAAATTTACTGCGGACTGCGAAAAATGCCATAACTGGTGAAACTACAAAAATTATGGCTTTTAAGAAAGAGCTAAAACAAGCTATGGAAACCTTAAAAATAGATAATACATATGCAGCACGACATGTAAATGTCGGCTTTTCAGGTGGGGAAAAGAAAAGAAATGAGATATTACAAATGATGATGCTCAATCCCCAATTGGCCATGCTGGATGAAACGGATTCGGGCCTGGATATTGATGCTGTCCGTATTGTTTCCTCAGGGGTAAAGCACTTTAAAAACGAGCAGAATGCAATTTTAGTAATCACACATAACACCAAGATTCTTGAGCAATTAGACGTAGATTATGTTCACATATTAATGAACGGGAAAATTATCCAGACGGGTGATGCTTCCTTGATATCCCAAATCAATGAAAATGGTTTTTTACATCTGGGAGGAGACGCTCTAGATTCAGGTGAGGTGAATACGCTCCATGGATAAGAAGAAGACGGTTGTTGAAGAAATTGATCGAGGCCTTTACGACATTAAGAATGAAGATCATTATCGTTATAAAGCTTCAAGGGGATTAACTTCTCAAATAGTGCTGGATATTTCCAAAGAAAAAAATGATCCGGAATGGATGCGAGAATTTCGCCTTCGTTCTTTAGAAATTTATAATCAAATACCAATGCCGACATGGGGGCCTTCTCTGCACGAACTGAATATGGATGATATTGTTACCTATGTTCGTCCAGATACAGAAATGAAGGGTAAGTGGCATGAGGTTCCTGATGATATTAAAGATACATTTGAACGTTTGGGAATTCCCCAGGCTGAACGAGAATCATTAGCTGGTGTAGGAGCGCAGTACGATTCTGAAGTAGTTTACCACAGCGTCAAAGAAGAACTGGTTAAGCAAGGTGTAGTCTACACCGATATGGAAAGTGCCCTAAGAGAGTATGAGTCTATGATTCAGGAATATTTCATGAAGCTTGTTACACCAAATGATCATAGATTTGTAGCCCTCCATGGAGCTGTTTGGTCAGGTGGTTCCTTTGTCTATGTTCCGCCTGGTGTTCAGGTGGAAATACCGCTGCAGTCTTATTTTCGTTTGAATTCCCCAGGGGCAGGGCAGTTTGAGCATACATTAATTATTGTGGATAAAGGGGCGAAGCTTCATTTTATTGAAGGCTGTTCGGCTCCTAAATATAATGTTACGAATCTGCATGCAGGATGCGTCGAGTTATATATAAAAGAAGATGCTAGTCTGCGCTATTCTACCATCGAAAACTGGTCGCGAAATATGCTGAATCTAAATACTAAGCGTGCCTTGGTTGAAAAAAATGGCAGCATTGAATGGGTTTCTGGTTCTTTTGGTTCTAAGATTTCCATGCTGTATCCCCGTAGTATTCTCAAGGGAGAAGGAGCACGAGCGGAGTTTAACGGCGTCACTTTTGCCGCTGGCGGGCAGGTGCTTGATACAGGGGCGGCTGTGATTCATGCAGCACCATATACCTCTTCGAATATTAATTCCCGATCGATTTCCAAAGGCGGAGGAGTTGCTGTGTATCGTGGTGCGGTAAAAGTAGCACCTAACGCTCACCATTGCAAATCCTTGGTAAGCTGCGAATCTTTAATGCTTGATGATCTTTCTCGTTCTGATACTCTTCCGGTCATTGATATTCAAAATGATGAGGTAGATATTGGTCATGAAGCCAAAATTGGCAGAATCAGCGAGGAGGCTATTTTTTATCTCATGAGCCGGGGTATTAGTGAACAAGAAGCTAAAGCCATGATTGTAAGAGGGTTTGCGGAACCGATTGCCAAGGAACTTCCCTTGGAATATGCTGTGGAAATGAATAATTTAATTAATATAGAACTGGAAGGCACCATTGGATAGGGGATGATGATATGGAAAAACTACAGAAGAATATAAATCCGATTCCAGTAAGAACCTGGAATTGGCTAGGTGTTAATACTACTGTCCTTGAAGCTGATATTCCTGCTATAACGGATTACTCTAAACAGCCTGTAACGAAAGGCTCAGAAAAAGGCGTGACCATTACAGATATCCGCTTGCATAAAGATACAATTAAATTTATGGAAAAGAAAATGGATGCGGGCGTAAGTGAGGAAATGAGAGACTTTGTTAAGAAGAACCACAATAGCGGTTATTTCATTGAAATAGAAGAAGGGGAGAAAATAGGAACTCCTATAATCCTTCAATATGACTTAGATGAGAAAAATTCAACTCTGGTAGATGACCACTTTATCCTTGCTCATGAAAACAGCGAGGTGACCATTATCATCAAGTATACATCTTCCTGTATTCAAAACGGTTTCCACAGTGGTGTGACGAAAGTATTTGCTCAAAAAGGAGCAATTGTTCATTTAATTAAAGTACAAATGCTGGCTGATCATGATACGCATGTTGATGCCGTTAGTGGGATTGCCGATGAGAACGGACAGGTAGATCTCACCCTGGTAGAATTAGGTGCCTTGCAAACCATTACAAGCTGTAAAACACAATTAGCGGGGAAAAACAGCACTGGGACGATTCATTCTCTCTACTTTGGTGATCAGAATCGCAAAATTGATATGAATTATGTCCAGACCCATCAGGCTCGTGAATCTTTGAGCAGCATAGAAGCACGAGGCGTACTCTTAGATCACAGTCAAAAAGTTTTTAAAGGTACATTGGACTTTGTTAAAGGGTCCAGCGGCTCTAAGGGGAAAGAAGAGGAATATACGGTATTATTAAGTCCAACTGTGCGGAATCGGTCGACACCTTTGATGCTGTGCGGAGAAGATGCGGTTGAAGGGCAGCATGCTGTCAGTACAGGAAAGATGGATGAAAATAAACTCTTTTATCTGATGAGCAGAGGGCTTAGTGATGTAGAAGCAAAAAAATTAATTATTGAAGCAGATTTCCAGCCTACTCTGGAAAAAATACCGGTGATCGAATTAAGAGATGCAATCTCTATGTATTTAAGGAGGCGGCTACATCATGCTTAACCATTTTGTCAAAGATTTTCCTATCCTGCAGAAAACGATGAATGGAAAACGGCTTGTTTACCTTGATAATGGGGCTACCACTCAAAAACCTCTTTCCGTCATCAATGCTGTTCAAGAATATTATGCAGCCTTTAATGCCAATCCTCATCGTGGTGCTTATGAGCTAAGCGTTAAGGCTACTCAGATTTATGAAGATGCTCGAGAGAAGACTAGAAAATTCTTGGGAGCAGAAAAAACAAGTGAAATTATTTTCACTAAGAATGCCACTGAGTCTTTAAATTTATTGGCTTATAGTTATGGCATAACCTTCATTAATCCCGGCGATGAAATTGTTATTTCCATTGCTGAGCATCACAGCAATATTGTGCCCTGGCAGCAGGTGGCGAAAGCGAAGGGAGCTACCTTACAATATTTGTATTTGAATGAAGCAGGCGTTCTAACAGATGAGGAAATCGAAAAGAAAATTAGCAGCAAAACCAAAATCGTAGCGGTTACCCAGGTGTCAAATGTGCTTGGTATTATCAACCCCATTGAAAAGATTGTGCATAAGGCGCATAGCGTAGGGGCTGTTGTGATTGTTGATGGTGCACAAAGTGTTCCTCATTTTTCCGTGGATGTAAAGGCATTGGATATTGATTTCTTAGTCTTCTCGGGACATAAGATGCTGGCTCCTATGGGGGTTGGCGTGCTATACGGCAAAGAGCATTTGCTGGATAACATGCCTCCTTTCTTAAGCGGTGGCGATATGATTGAGTATGTGTGGGAGCAGGATACGTCTTTTGCACCACTGCCAGCTAAATTTGAAGCGGGAACTCAAAACGTGGGAGGTGTTTTAGGACTTTCAGCAGCTATAGACTATATTGAGAGCGTCGGTTTTTCTACTATAGAGCAGATCGAAGAAGACTTAATTCATTATGCAATACCGAAGCTTCAGCGGCTCCCTTTTATTACTCTTTATGGATGCGAGGATCTTTCGAAAAAGACTGGAGTCATCTCTTTCAATGTAAAAGATATTCATCCTCATGATGTATCTTCCATTTTGGATGCCGATGGGATTGCGATACGAGCTGGTCATCATTGTGCTCATCCCTTGATGCAGTATCTTGGAGTGAATGCAACGTGTCGTGCAAGTTTCTATTTTTATAATACACGTGAAGACGTAGATGCATTAATAAATGCTCTAGGACGTGTCAGGGGAGTGCTTGGTTATGGATCTTAGTGAGATTTATACGGAAATTATTGCAGAGCATAATAAATCAAAGAAAAATAAAAAACAGATGGAAAATCCTACGGTGATTTTAAAGGGAAGGAACCCAAGCTGCGGCGATGAAATAGAACTTGCGTTAAAAGTAGAGAAGGGGATTATACAAGATGCTTCCTTTACTGGGGTTGGCTGCGCCATTTCTCAAGCTTCTACGTCGATGATGATTGATTTGGTTCGCGGACAAACCATAGAAAAAGCACAACTGCTGATTGATACTTTTCTAGGCATGATCAAACGAGAGATTACGGAGGAGGATCAATTGGAAATATTGGATGAGGCAGTTGCCTTACAGAATATCTCCAACATGCCTGCCAGAGTGAAATGTGCCGTTTTATCATGGCATACACTGGAGAGTGCGATTACAGCGGAAGAAGGAAAAACAAGTGAAAAGAGTCAATCATCCCATTGATTGATGTAAGCTATAGAAGAGAAGGCTCAGTATCGGATGAGTCTTCTCTTCTTTGTTCGTCCAGCATTTTCCTTATCGTTTTCCTGACGGATGGCTGGTGTAATTGCTTGTATAAAAGACAGAAGGGTGTGTTAAGCTAACAAGGGGGAATACTATGAACAAACATAAACTTTTACTGCTTTGTGGTTTGCTTAGCATCATTTTGGTAGTAACGTCTTGTACTCCTGCGAAAAAACCAGAAACCCAGGTAGTTCCTGAGATCGGAGAGGAGATCACTCCAACTGATTATGATAAATATAAGAGGGGACACAATATTCCTGGAAAGTTGTATTGGGCTGGCAGCGCACATGATAAAAAGGTCGCCTTAACCTTTGATGATGGACCCGAGAAGGAATGGACACCTAAAATTCTGGCTATTTTGAAAGAAAAGCAGGTAAAGGCAACTTTTTTTGTGATTGGCAGACAAGCTCAAGCTTATCCGGATATGTTAAGGAAAATTGATGAAGAAGGACATATTATTGGTAACCATACTCTTGATCATGCTGACCTAACAAAGCTTGATGCTCCAGGAGTAACAAAAGAAATCGCAGAATGCGCACTGATAATCGGTCGTATCATTGGGAAAACACCTACACTTGTAAGACCGCCCTTTGGCTTTCACAATGAAATAGCAGATACTGCAATTTACTCCAGAAATAATAAAATTATTTTATGGTCTTTGGATACGGATGACTGGCAAGGACCGGATGCTGCAACTGTCAGGAACCGGGTAGTGCCTAAAGTCAAAAATGGCTATATCGTTTTACAGCACAATGGAGTCAATCCTCATTTAGGTGGCAGCGTAGAAGCCTTACCAATTATGATTGAAGAGTTAAAAAAGCAAGGATATGCATTTGTTACCATTCCAGAATTATTAGAGCTTCAACCTTATGAAAAATAAGATGCAGCAGAATGCCTTTACGATAAGGGGGTTCTGCTTTTCATTTAATACATCCGGGGCTGTTCTCAAAGATGCAAAGAAATGAGGACAGCCTCGTTATTATTGAGGATATAGTTAAGCGGAAATAAGCATTAATTCATTCAAGGCATCATGCATTTTAAACGTTCCGGTCCTCATATAAGCATTTCAGACGGCTATTTTGGTGTTTCGGTTTAATTTTCTAGTTACATTGAGGTGTAGATAGTATGATATAAGATAATGTTGGAGGTGAAGAATATGGCTATAAGAACCATAGGAAAGTACTGTAAAGGCTGTGGCGTTTATGTATCTTTAGCGTTGTTAGTAAGTCATGAGGAGGATGTGGAATGGCAGCACCAACTAAGTTAGAAATTCAATCAGTAGAACAATCATTCTTAAAACGTTTTGGTTTAATTATAGGTGCATTGATATTACTTGGCATTATTCTCATGCCTACCCCCAATGGATTACCTGTAGCAGGCCATAGGATGCTTGCTATTCTGGTCTTTTCTGTTATTATTTGGATGACAGATACGATATCTTATCCGGCAAGTGCTGCTGTAATCATGGCATTGATGGCTTTCCTGGTTGGGACATCTCCTAGTGAGGCTGATCCAAAAGCAATAATAGGAACGGCTCAAGGCTTAAGGATGGCATTAGATGGTTTTAGTAATACGGCACTCGCATTAGTGGGGGGAGCGCTTTTTATTGCAGCTGCCATGATGCAGACGGGGCTAGACAAAAGAATTGCTTTGTTTGTCTTATCAAAAATCGGCGCTAAAACCAATAGAGTATTAATCGGTGTAATATTGGTGGGGTTTATTCTTAGCTTCTTTGTGCCAAGTACTACTGCACGTGTATCTTGCATGGTTCCTATTGTTATGGGGATTATAGGAGCATTTGGTGTAGAGCATAAGAGTAAGTTTGCTGGGATGATGATGATTGCAGTAGCGCAAGCGGATAGCATTTGGAATGTAGGGATTAAAACGGCAGCTGCTCAAAATATGATTGCATTAGGCTTTATTGAGAAGCAGCTTGGTATTTATATTAGCTGGCTGGATTGGTTTATCGCTGCGGTTCCTTTTTCCATTTTTATGTCCGTGGCTTTGTACTACGTGTTAATGAAACTGATGCCTCCTGAAACAGATGAAATTGCAGGTGGAAAAGAAGCGGTTGCTAAAGCTTTGACAGAACTTGGACCTATGAAATCAAATGAAAAGAAGTTAATGATACTATCGGTAATACTTCTTGTTTTATGGGCAACGGAGAAGATTCTACATCCTTTCGACACTTCTTCTACAACCATTGCTGCCATTGCAATTATGCTATTACCTGGTATTGGTATTATGACCTGGAAGGAAGCTCAGTCTAAAATACCTTGGGGAACATTACTCTTATTCGGGGTTGGTATTAGTCTTGGGTCGGCACTTCTTTCGACCAAAGCTGCTACATGGCTTGCAAAAATTATTGTTACCATTTTTGGTCTGCAGACGATGCCAATATTAATGATTCTGGCAGTTTTAGCTGCATTTCTTATCATTATTCACCTTGGATTTGCCAGTGCTACGGCGCTGGCGGCAGCTATGATACCCATTATTATATCCATACTGCAGGGCGTGAAGACTCCAGGCGTCAATGTAGTAGGAATGACGATGATCTTGCAGTATGTTGTGAGCTTTGGTTTTATTTTACCTGTTAATGCACCGCAAAACATGGTGGCCTATGGTACTGAAACCTTTGAAGTAAGGGATTTTATCAAAACAGGTATTCCATTAACCGTTATCGCCTATCTTTTGATCATGATATTAGGGGCTACGTATTGGAAGTGGCTGGGATTAGTTTAAAGTAAAAGGAAGCAGCATCATGCTGCTTCCTTTTACTTTAAACCCATGGCATTCTTAAGCAGTTTTGCCTTATTTCGGCTGACCGGTACTTCTTCTGACTTAAAATCATCCATTTTTAATAAATAACTTCCGTGGAACCAAGGAATAATTTCGAGTATTTTATTTAAATTTGCAATGAATTGA
>CAMKSY010000094.1 GCA_946415545.1 uncultured Pelosinus sp.
CATGCATGGCGCGGGATCGCCTCAAGCTCAAAGGGTAATGATTGCTCGTCAAGGGAACTTAGCAGCCAAGAAAGAATTAGCAAAAGTCATTGCTGGTATTCCCCAAAATGCAAAATAAAAAAGACCGATTTCTCGAGCTAGAGGTAATGATTAAAAATGAGATTCGGCCTCTCTTACAGAGCCATGAAGGTGATATTCAATTGGTAAAATGGGAAGATAATGGAACGGTTACAGTACGATTGCTCGGAGCTTGTGCAAATTGTCCGAGTTCTGAGCAAACCTTATCTTCCCTAATAGAGAAAAAGTTAAAGTGCTGTTGTCCAGATATAAAGCAAGTTAACTTGGTGCAACAAGTCAGTGAGGAATTAATTGAACAGGCATTGCAGATTTTACGGAGAGAAAAAACTAGCGATGAATAAACGTGTGGAATGAGTGATGAGTATGAAAGAGTGGCAAACAACGTATAGACATAAATTGGTCTCGGCAGCTGAAGCTGTCCAGAAAATTAAATCTGGTGACCGAGTGGTGGTAGGGCATGCCTGCGGTGAGCCTCAGGCACTGGTACAGGCTTTAACTGAGCGTTATCATGAACTATGTGATGTGGAAATCACCCATATGGTAGCGATGGGAAACTCTCCTTATGCTCAGCCGGGCATGGAGAATAGTTTTCGCCACAATGCCTTATTTGTGGGGCGTTCCACACGCCAGGCGATAGCAGAAGGACGGGCGGATTATACACCTTGTTTTTTCTCAGAAATTCCGCGCTTGTTTAAAGAGAAAATATTGCCGGTGCAGGTTGCATTACTGCAGATTACACCGCCGGATGAACATGGTTTTTGCAGCTATGGTATATCGGCAGACTATACAGTAGCTGCTGCCCAAAGTGCTGATATGGTTATTGCTCAAGTCAATCGGCGACTGCCCCGTACGCAAGGAGCAAAAATTCACTTAAATCATGTAGATTTTTTAGTTGAACAGGATGAAGAGATCGTAGAATTGCTGCCAGCTAAGATTGGTGAAATAGAACGAAGGATTGGTCAGCAAATTGCTGAAATGGTGCCAGATGGTGCTACCTTGCAACTTGGAATCGGTGCTATTCCCGATGCTGTACTTCTCTTCTTGCAAGGCAAAAAAGATCTGGGAATTCATTCTGAAATGTTCTCCGATGGGGTGGTTGACTTGGTAAATGCTGGTGTGATTACCAATTGCAGAAAAAACCAAAATCCCAATGTTTTCGTAGCCACTTTTTTAATGGGGACCAGGAAGCTTTATGATTTTATAGATCAAAATCCCCAGGTACAGCTGCACCCGGTCGATTATGTAAATGATCCATATATCATTGGCAAGCATGAATCAATGATCTCCATTAATTCGGCCTTGCAAGTAGATTTAATGGGGCAGGTTAATGCAGAGATGATCGGCTCTAATCAATTTAGCGGTATCGGAGGGCAGGTTGATTTTATTCGAGGTGCCAGCAGGTCACTGGGGGGCAAATCCATTATTGCACTACCGGCAACTGCTGCTAAGGGAACTGTTTCTCGAATTGTAGCCGAACTGGATCAAGGTGCTGCCGTCTCAACCAGTCGGAATGATGTGCAATACGTAGTTACAGAATATGGAGCAGTGAATTTGCGAGGCAAGACATTACGACAAAGGGCAGCTGCCATGATTGAAATTGCTCATCCTGATTTTAGGCCGAATTTGCGAGAGCAGGCAAAGCGGAAAGGATTGCTATAATAGATGCATCTATTTTGCCTTACTGAATGGCAATGAGGAAAGTTAAACACAAAGGACACGAAGATCCACAAAGAACACAGAGGAAATAAAAATTCCTTTGTGTTCTTTGTGTTAAGAACGATTAGCATTTTTTTATCAATAATCTCATTCATGCCTATACTAAATTGAGTAATCGTGCTGACTGGGCTACTATAAAGCAGACTATAAACGCAATGACAGTAGGAATCAGAAATGTTAAAAAAGTCCATTTTTTACTGCCTGTTTCTTTATAAGCAGATAGCAATGCTGTGGTGCATGGCCAGTGAAGCAGGCAAAAGAGCATTGTGCAGACAGCTGTTAGCCAAGTCCAATTATTTTGGATAAGTATATCTCGTAATTCCTCTAAGGTGCCATATTCCATCATTTGGCCAGTTGATAAATAGCACATGATAAGAATTGGCATAACGATTTCATTAGCAGGCAGACCTAAGATAAAGGCCAACAGAATAAAACCGTCTAGACCAATGGCGTAGGCAAAAGGCTGTAGCCAAGCTGCTAAATGACCAATGATGCTTATGTCTCCTATGTAAATGTTAGCAAGCAGCCACGTAATGGCACCTGCTGGTGCTGCCATGATAATAGCCCGTTTTAAAACGAAGATCGTGCGATCAATGAGGGAACGATAAAAAATAGCACCTAATTGTGGTTTGCGGTAAGGAGGAAGCTCTAAGACCATCGAAGAAGCTTCTCCCTTTAGCAGTGTGTGTGATAAAGCCCAAGATACAGCGAAGGTTACAAAAATTCCTAATACCACTAAGCTTGTTACTACTAATGAAGCTACTGCAGTTTCTAATTCTGATACCACCATACCGCCCATAAAAATAGTGGCAATCGCAATCAAGGTAGGAAACCGTCCGTTGCATGGAACAAAGTTGTTAGTCAGCACAGCAATTAATCGTTCACGAGGAGAATCAATGATTCGGCAGGAGACCACACCGGCAGCATTGCAGCCGAACCCCATGCACATGGTAAGAATTTGTTTTCCGCAAGCACGGCATTTCTTAAACATATTATCGAGATTGAAGGCTACTCTTGGCAAATAGCCTAAATCTTCTAGCAATGTAAACAAGGGGAAAAAGATTGCCATGGGCGGCAGCATAACCGCGATAACCCAGGCGAGGCCGCGAAACATACCTAAGACGATTATACCCGTTAACCAGGAGGGAGCTCCTGCTAATTCAAACCAGATTAGAAGCTGATCTTGGAAAGCAAAAAGCGTGTCAGCAATCATTTGAGAGGGAACGTTTGCTCCTGCAATCGTAATCCAGAAGATGACGCTAAGTAAAGCAAACATGATAGGATAACCAAATATTCGGGATGTTAAAATATCGTCCAGCTTATGATCCCAACTGCGGGAGTCGGTGAACTTTTTACTTACGACTGGCCCGGCTATCATTTCAGCATTTTGATAAATATCAGATACAATTTTATCACCTAAGTCGGGATTACCAAGGCGGATTTTTTCCGCCTCAGTGCATATTTCCTCCAAGGTAATCATAGGTTTTATTGCGGCGCTCATACAGCAACCTCCTGCAAGCGTATTGAATGCAGATTAAAATCAAGATATTGACTGATGCTATTGATAAACCCTTGGTCTCCATCTAATAATCGCAGTGCTACCCACCGAGGGTTAAGATTCGGTCCAATTAATCTTGATACTTTTGGCAGAAGTTGCTGAACAGCATTTTCCACTTCAGAAGAATAGTTTATTTGTCTGGGAGTTGCCGTGCAAAGCCCTGTAGACATTTCATATAACTTCTGACGCAGGGTGTCGAGACCTTTTCCATTACGGGCTGCAGTGGCAATAACTGGTACACCTAAATCTTTTTCTAAAGTAGAGATATCGATCGTAATATTTTTCTTTTCTGCTTCATCCATCAGATTGACGCAAACAATAATCTTCGGTGTGATTTCCATGACTTGCAACGCTAAATTAAGGTTGCGTTCAAGGCAAGTAGCGTCCAGCACTACTAGTGTTGCATCCGGTTTTCCAAAACAGATAAAGTCTCTGGCGACTTGCTCTTCTACTGTGTGGGCTAAAATTGAATAAGTGCCAGGTAAGTCGATCATTAAAAAAGAGCGATCAAGATACATAAAACTTCCTTGAGCATTATCAACCGTTTTTCCAGGCCAATTTCCTGTATGCTGATGTAAGCCGGTTAGCGCATTAAAAACAGTGCTTTTTCCTACATTTGGGTTACCAGCTAAAGCTACTGTAAATTGTCCAGGATTCGTTGTAATTCCAAAATGCTCACTCAGAAATTTTTGATGTTCTTCAATCGTACAATTGCTCATTCTCATTCTCCTCCTAAATTTGCTGGCTGCAGTTATAGCCAGGATTACATTGGATTCACATGAATTTGACTAGCGTCTTCACTGCGCAAGGCAATGAGAGTATCACGTACCATATAGGCTACAGGGTCACCTGCTGGGCTTTTGCGAATGCATTGAACAGACGTTCCTGGCACCATTCCTAAGTCTAGGATGCGGCGTCGGAGTAAGCCATGTAAATTAAGGGATACGATCTGGCATGCAGATCCTATGCCCAGTGTTGATAATGGAATTGTTGTTATTGCAGTATTCATTATAAATCCTCCTTTGACCAAATCGTTTAGTATTAGCCATGGCTAACATTTATAGTAAAAAATATGGTTAGCCGCGGCTAACATATAAGTAAGGGAATCTAATTTAGTATATGAACCCTGAAAAATTTGGTTACTGCGATCTGCTTGAATGATAGTAAAATATTTGACAGATGATATTTATATTGATAAAATGATAATGATTATCAATATAAATAGTGGATTTTTGAATATACATGTAAAAGGAGGAAGATGGATGTCTGTATGGGTAACAACTGATAGCCGACAAGTATACATGAATGTAAGTGGTGATGTATTTGTAGAGCATCTTAATTTTCTGGAACAAAATTTGCTTAAGCATTTGCAATACGGGTATAGGCGTATTGTTGTTAATATTAATAATATTGGGCATCTGGATCATGATGGAATCCAAGTTTTTCAATATGTCCGCGAGAAGATGTTAAGGCATGGCGGAGAATTGATCATTGAAGATGAAAAAGGAAAATTAGCTATTTAATTTATACGCCATTGATTTCATTTTACATAGTACACATTTGAGAGGATTTATCAATTTATCAATTTCTTGCAAAAAAATCCAACAGTTGACAAAAAACGGATTCTATTGTAAAGTATCAAGGAGATTGACTATTACAATTTCATATTGTCGGTATAGGTGCCCTTCGGGGCTTAATAGGGAAGTTCGGTTTAATGCCGACACGGTCCCGCCACTGTAATGAGGAGCAAACCCATGTTGTGCCACTGAGATGATATCTTGGGAAGGTTTGGGGGAGCAATGATCCAGAGTCAGGAGAACTGCCTATATAACAAATCACCGATATAACCTGCGAGAGATGGGGATGGGATTTATGCGATTTTTCGTATTGTTTTCTTGCGTTTTACTCTTGGTTTATGCCGAGAGTTTTTTTTATTTTATAGAGAGGAGAGGGTGATTTGAAAAGAAAAGAGCTTGTACATCGCTTAATGCAGATGGTTATTACTCTTTTCGGTGTGAGTCTGCTGACATTTTCACTGATGTATCTGTCACCGGGCGATCCGGTAGAGATGCTGCTGGAGGTAGCTGATACAATTGTTTCAGAAGAAACAATTGCCGAGACGCGGGCGCAGCTGGGGCTGGACAAGCCGTTTCATGTACAGTATTTCCGCTGGCTTACAGGTGTTTTACAGGGGGATATGGGCATGTCATATTCGGCAAAAATGCCGGTAGCTGACCGTCTCTGGCAAAGCTTGCCGGGGACTCTGGTACTTGCTGCCTCGGCGACGGTGACCATGCTGTTAATCTCGGTTCCGTGCGGGATACTGTCAGCTGTATATCGAAATCGGCCGCTGGATTATTTTATTCGAGGCATTTCTTTTTTGGGCGTATCTATGCCTAGTTTCTGGGTAGGACTCATTTTATTGTATGTTTTAGGACTGAAATTAAGATTGTTCCCGATCGCGGGCGGAGAGGTATCCTTCGATCGGATGGTGCTTCCTACGTTGACACTGGCCATTGCGATGGCGGCTAAATATACACGGCAGGTTCGAACAGCGGTTTTAGAGGAACTGGGACAGGAATATATCACTGGCGCACGAATACGGGGGTTTCCTATGCACAAAATTCTATGGCGCCATGTACTGCCAAACGCGTGCCTGCCGCTTATTACACTTTTAGGCCTGCAGATTGGCTGGCTTCTGGGCGGCGTGGCTGTCATTGAGATGGTCTTTTCTTGGCCAGGACTTGGCAAAATGGCTGTACATGCCATTGAGATGCGTGATTATCCTTTGGTACAAGGCTTTGTCCTTTGGATTGCTGTATTGTATATGGGAATTAATCTGCTGGTTGATATTTCCTATACATATCTTGACCCGCGGCTGAAGAAAGGAGGATGCTGAGTGGCAGGTTTGACAAAGGATAAGTTCTTATTCTGGCTTTATACATTTTTTGTCCTTTTGATTCTTAGCTTTGCAATTTTTGCACCGTGGCTGGCTCCTTATGATCCGTATGATGCGGTGATGAGACAGTCCCTGCAGGCACCATCTGGTGAGCACTTGTTCGGGACGGATAAGCTAGGGCGGGATTGTCTGTCGCGTATTATTTATGGGGCACGCACTTCGCTGATGATGACGTTGTCACTGGTTGCCGTTATAACGGTGGTGGGAACTTTTATCGGCGTGTTGGCGGGTTACATGGGTGGAAAGGTAGATACCGTGCTTATGCGTATTGTCGATATGATGCTGGCTTTTCCGGGAATTGTGCTGGCGATTGCCATTGCCGGCATGCTGGGTGGCAATATCGTCAATGCCATTTTAGCACTGGCAGCAGTCAGCTGGACGAAGTACGCCCGCTTGGGGCGCAGCCTTACACTGAAGCTGCGCCAGCGGGATTTTATTGCCGCAGCTGTAACAAATGGTTCAAGACCGCTCTATATTCTATGGCGCCATATTTTACCCAATATCCTGCCGACAATTGTTGTAACGGCGGCGATGGATATCGGTACAATGATCATGGAATTGGCAGGGTTATCCTTTCTAGGGTTTGGCGCGCAGCCACCGACACCGGAATGGGGGCTTATGCTCAATGAAGGAAGACAGCATATCCAAACAGCTCCATGGCTGATGCTGTATCCGGGGACTGCAATACTGATTGTAGTAACAGTTTTTAATTTATGGGGAGACAGTTTACGCGATATCATGGATCCGCAGCGGGTAAATTGATTAACACAATAGGAAAGGATGAGATTTCTTGAAAAGAGTAGGAAAGTTAATTTTAGTACTTATAATAATGTGCTTAACCGCGGCTTTGGCAGCGGGGTGTGGTGGCAGCGATAAAAAGAAAGCTGACACAAAAACTCTGAAAATTGGCGTAACCAATTTTGCTGATTCTTTGGAACCAACAGAAAATTATTTTGGTTGGGTTGTTATGCGTTATGGCATCGGAGAAAGTCTAGCGAAATTTGATGAAAAAATGAATGTACAGCCTTGGCTGGCTGAAAGCTGGCAGATCAGCGACGACCACATGACCTGGACATTTAAAATCAGAGATGGCGTGAAATTCTCGAATGGCAAACCGCTGGATGCAGCTGCTGTTAAGGCATCCCTGGAAAGAGCCTTTGCCAAGAATAAACGGGCAGTAACGTTTTTTAAGTATAAAGAAATGAAGGCTGAGGGCCAAACCCTTACGATCCTTACGGAAAAACCGGAACCGAATATGCCGGGATTCTTAGCTGATCCACTCTTCTTACTTGTGGATGTATCCGCAGAACCAGCACGTAATTTTGCCAAGGAAGGACCTATTGGCACCGGTCCATATATGTGCAAGACTTTTGTTAAGGACAAAGCAGTTATGGTGAAGAATCCCTATTACTGGGATGGTGTAGTACCTTATGAGACGGTTGAGATTCCGTCTATAGATGATCCAAACACACGGGCAATGGCTTTGCAGTCCGGTGAAGTGGACATGGCGGTCAATATTGCAGCAGGTGACATTGGTCTGTTTAACGATAAGGCGAAATTCCACGTTGATAGAATTGCCTCACTGCGTACTGTATTAGCTAGGATTAATCAACAGGGTGTTTTGGGTGATCCGAAAGTTCGTGCGGCATTTATCAGTGCCTGCGATAGAAAAGCCTACAATGAGGTTATTTTGAAGGGGACCTTTATTGAAGGTAAAGCACCAGTTCCTCCGTCGATGGATTATGGCTTTGATCAGCTCAAGGATCCGAACAGCTATAATATCGAACGTGCCAAACAGCTTTTGGCTGAGGCAGGCTGGAAGGATACTGACGGCGACGGTGTCTTAGAAAAAGACGGCAAGAAGCTTACGGTGGATTTTGTAGTATACAACAGCCGCGCTGAACTGCCTATTTATGCTGAAGCTGTGCAGTCTGATGCGAAGAAGGTTGGTTTTGATGTGAAAATCAAAACGGTAGACTATAACTTAATTGATAAAATGGGAATCAACGGCGAATATGGCCTTTTGATTTCGAACATTACGACTGCCAACACCGGAGACCCAGAGATCTTCTTAAATTGGTACTGGAAAACGAATAAAAATGGCGACAATCCGCAAAATGGCTCTGGTTACAGCAATCCTGCACTAGATGCAAAGTTTGCTGAACTGTCTACAACTTTTGACCGTCAACAGCGTCGCCAGCTAATCATCGATTGTCAACAGATCATTATGAATGACGGGGCTGCTTTATTTTTAGGCTACCCAGAAACAAATATCATTAGCTCAACCTCGATTGAAGGTGCTCAGATGTATCCGTCTGATTATTATTGGCTGACCAATAAGATTAAACCTGCTAAAAAATAATACCACACAAAGGAGATCTGAAATGTTGCTAGAGGTATCGGAGCTTTCAGTATCCTATGGGGAACGTGAAATCGTCCGAAATGTGAATTTATCCCTTGATGAAGGTGAGGTTCTTGCAATTGTAGGCGAAAGCGGCAGCGGCAAGACAACGGTTATCCGCGCGATTCTTGGTTGTTTGCCCCATGAAGGGCGTGTAAGTGGCGGGAAAATTCTCTTTGAAGGGAGAAATCTACTGGAGAATACTACTACTGAGTGGTGCCGCCTCTGTGGAACAAAGGCAACTATGGTTTTTCAGGACAGCGGCAGCATATTGGACCCCATTCGTCGCATCGGCAGCCAATTCATTGAGTATATCCGTGAACACTCTCCTATGACCCAAAAAGAAGCTGTTAAGGTAGCAGAAGATATGCTCAGGAAAATGCACTTGCCTAATACAGAAAATATTATGAAAAGCTATCCGTTTGAATTGAGTGGCGGTATGCGCCAGCGTGTCGGTGTGGCAATGGCGATGGTTTTCAAACCGCGGCTTCTGTTAGCGGATGAACCTACATCTGCGCTAGATGTAACAACCCAGGCACAGGTGGTAAAAGAAATGATGGAAATCTGCCAGCAGGATAAAACGGCAATTATTATTGTTACACATAATATTGGTGTAGCAGCGTATATGTCGGATAAGCTGATTGTCATGCAAGCAGGAGAGATTGTAGAAGCCGGTAGAACGAATGATATTATCGCCCGGCCGCAGTCGATGTACACCAAAGAATTGTTAGATGCGGTACCGCAGGTTGGAGGGAAAAGCTATGTCAGCTGATAAGGAGACGATTTTAACAATCGAGAATGTCACAAAGCGTTTTCCGGTTGCTGAAGGATGTATGCTGACAGCCTGTGATGATGTTTCGTTATCGCTTTATCAAGGAGAAACGCTCGGCGTTGTTGGGGAAAGCGGCTGCGGTAAAAGTACACTTGTAAAACTGATCATGCAGCTTCATACTCCAACAAGTGGAGCTATCTGCTACCGGGGAGAGGATCTGACAAAGCTTACAGGAGAGAGTATGCGACAAAGCCGGCGGCATATTCAGATGGTGTTTCAGGATCCCTCCCAAGCATTTAATCCAAAGATGAAGATAAAGGATATTCTTTGTGAACCGCTGCGCAACTTTAAACTGGTTAAAGATCGTAACGCAGGAAAAAAGGCTGAAGAACTTTTACGTATGGTTGAACTGCCGGAAGAGTTTGTCGACCGCTAGTCCGCCAACATGAGCGGAGGGCAGCGTCAGCGCATTGGAATCGCCCGGGCCCTGGCCCTTGAACCAGAAGTCCTTGTTTGTGATGAAGCGACCAGTGCACTGGATGTATCGGTGCAGAAAAAGATTATAGAGCTTCTGGTTAGGATACAGCGTGAAAAGAATCTGTCTATGATTTTTATTTGCCATGATTTAGCACTCGTATCCCAGATAAGCCATCGTATTGCTGTAATGTATCTCGGTAATATTGTAGAGGTGCTTGCGGGCGATGTACTGAGTGAAGCGAAGCATCCTTATACGAAGGCACTGCTGCGGGCGGTCTTTCCAGTGACGAAAGAAGAGGGCACTGTAGTCCGGCCGCTGGAGGGTGAAATACCGAGTCCTCTTGACTTGCCTCCAGGGTGCCCGTTTCATAGCAGATGCCCGGAAAGTATGGAACTATGTAAAAGGGAAAAGCCGGTGCTTGAGGAGCTTTCGGCAGGACATAGTGCTGCCTGCCATTTATTAAAGCCGCAATCAGGGAAAAATCATCTTTAGCCGGACATGAAAGGAAGGTTACGATGGAAGGCCGAAATATAATGATTCGCAAGATTAACAACAATGATATTGCCAGTGTACAAAAGTTCTTATTAGGACAGCTGGAAGACCTGTTTTCTCATGATGGCCAAAGTGCTATTACTGATGATGTCTGGGGATTGGCGAAGTTATATATTGAGCCTGACCGCAATCAGATGTGGGCTGCCTTTTCTCCTGAGGGTACTGTTATCGGGACAATTGCAATCTGTGAATATAATGACCGGATTACCATCCTGAAAGGACGCTATCCCAGGAAGACTACAGCGGAAATTGGACGATGTTACATTGAAAAAACGCTGAGAAGACAAGGGATTGGATCGAGACTCCTAGAAGAAGTCAAAGCTTTTGCTTATGAAAAAGAGTATGAAATCATATATCTGCACACACATCGATTCTTACCGGGCGGCTTTCATTTCTGGGAGAAGCAGGGTTTTCGAATCATAGTTGAAGAAAAGGGCGATGCTCAAATTGTGCATATGGAAAAACCAGTTGTACCTAAGTAAAAATGTATAGACGTTAAAAGTCTGCAAAACGATTAGTTTTGCAGACTTTTTTATGTGTATGCGTTAGAATTTATTCGCGAAATGAATTGGTCAAATTTATTTGTTTTGTTGTTCTTCTTTTTGTTCTCGTGATTAAACAATCTTAATTTTATCATATATAGGTTAATAACTTACAAGGTTCTAAGAAAATTATTGCAATATCCCCCTGGGGGGGATAAAATAGAAGGAGATCTTACCTAAATTAGCTATTTTATAGAAACGATATGTTTTGAAGAAAAGATATATTAAGTGGTTTTTGGATGGATTTTTACAGCTAAAAGGAGGCAAGAAGATGAGAATGCTTCAACTGATGATCGTAATGCTTGCTATTCCGAGCATTGCATATGCTCACTCTGGCACCTTGGTTAGAACAGTAGCAAATTATGTTCCGATTATATTGGCTTTTATACCGTTTTTAATCAATCCTGTTAGTAAGCTATTAAAGGAAATCAAATCTTTTTTTTATAGCAGGAAGGATTAAGGGGAATGTAATGTGCCTTTTCTATTCGTCTCACCCAGGAGTTACATATGCTTAATACGATTCTAAATCCAAATCTAAAGAAGAAAGTAAATGTTGTATTGACACTTGCGGTACCGACTGTAATTGAAAATTTTTTAATTACAATCGTAGGGTTTGTTGACACTCTTTTTGTATCTAAAATTGGTTTGCATGAAGTGTCGGCCGTTGGCATCACAAATGCGATTATTGCCATTTATATAGCTGTGTTTTTGGCGATGGGAATTGGGACATCTTCACTCATAGCCCGTTCGATTGGGGCTGGGGAACTTGAGAAAGCAAAAAAAATAGCACGACAGTCAACCATTATGTCTGGAACCATCGGGCTTATTTTTGGTATTCTTACCTTGTGTCTGGCAGAGCCTTTGCTGCGTAGTATGGGAATTGAAGATGATGTTTTAACTATGGGAATAGTATATTTTGAAATTGTAGGCATTCCCGCTATCTTTACCGCTCTTATGACCAATTTTGGCAGCATACTGCGAAGTACTGGGGATAGCAAAAATCCTATGAAGGTAGGTATATGGATCAATCTCATTCATATTGCCTTGGACTATGTTTTGATCTTTGGTTTGGGAAACTGGAGCGGCTGGGGAATAGCCGGAGCTGCTTGGGCAACAACCATTGTTCGACTAATTGGAACGGCCGCATTATATGTATATATTCAACGATCAGCCATCTCTTTCTCATTGCTTAAAGGAAAATCGAAAGAATATACCATTCCTTTATTGGCGATTTCTGGTCCTGCGATTGTTGAACGATTCATTATGCGTTTTGGGCAATTATTTTATGCAGGATTAATTGTACGGATTGGAACAGATGTGTACAGTGCATTTCTTCTAGCGGGAAATATTTCTTATTTTTCGTATATGCCTGGTTATGGTATGGGGGTTGCAGCTGCAACGCTTGTAGGCACTTATATTGGGGCAAAGCGTAAAAATGATGCTTATTATTATGGAATGATAACGATGTGGATCGCAGTTATGTTTATGAGCTTTGTAGGAGTCTTGTATTTCGCTTTTTCTACAGCTGTTGGACCTTGCTTTACGAATAATCAGGATGTAATTGACATGGTGACCTTAGGACTTCGCATTGATGCCTTTGCACAGCCATTTATTGCAATGAGTTTGGTTTTTACTGGAGCACTGCAAGGAGCAGGTGATACGAAAGGTCCTATGTACAGCACAATCTTTGGAATTTGGGTCATACGTGTAGTCGGGATTTATATCCTTTGTTTTTATTTTACGTTAGGGATTGCAGGAGTTTGGTTGGTAAACGCTTTAGACTATATACTTCGGTCGATTTTTTTATTTAAACGTTTTAAAAATCATATTACGATTTAATCACCTTTGTACAAAAACTTGACAATTCATTAAAGATATTATAAAGTGAACCCTATAGCAAATAAAAAAATCATATAGATGGTATAGGTGCCCTTTGGGGCTTAATAGGGAAGCCGGTTAAATTCCGGCGCGGTCCCGCCACTGTAATGAGGAGCAAACC
>CAMKSY010000095.1 GCA_946415545.1 uncultured Pelosinus sp.
CCTTTATACCATTCTTCAACTTCCACGAAACACCGAGGTTTATGAATACTTTCCACAACTAAGGCCTTTTTATTGTATTGATTCAAGGTATTATAAATTATTTCCCTTGCCTCGAGACTTGACTGATCAATTTTTGTCAGTAAAAAGATTTGTGCCCGGGATAAATTGGACAAAGGCTCTCGCAGGGTTCCCCTTGGCAGCATAAACTGATTGCCAAACATGTTGAGAGAATCAATTAATACGATGTCTAAATCACGTGCTAATTGCCAATGCTGAAAGCCATCATCTAAGATAATGACATCTGCCTTAAGCTCATTTACAGCATATTCTCCTGTAATAATGCGATTGCTCCCAATGACTACTGAGACCTTAGGCAGACTCTTTGCTAGCAAATAGGCTTCATCTCCGGCTTCTGCCGCCGACATATAGATTTTTTCTCCATCTGACACTAAACCAATCTGCCCTCTCCATCCGGCCCGATAGCCCCGGTTTAATATAACTACTCGATGTCCCATGTCCCGGATAATCGTAGCTAATCGCTGAGCTGTAGGAGTTTTACCCGTTCCGCCTACTGTAATATTTCCCAGACTAATCACATGGCAATTTAATTTGTGCTGCCTTAAAATTCCATACTTATATAAGGCTAGCTTACAAAGCACAGCCCAGCCGTAAATAATTGAGAAAATATGCAGTACACCCAGGAGAAAATCGGTAAGAATGCCAGGCTCTTCTCCATGCACTAATCGATATAGATAAAGTTGTATTTCTTCACGTTGGCGCATACTTGTTCCGCCTTTGTTTAATTTATTCGTCCCAATAATTCTTTTAAATACATCACACTTTTGCGTGAAGCTCCACGATTCTCTTCAATAATCGCTAATGTTTCTTGGGACATTTTTAGCCGTAAATCTTCATTATTTAAAAGCTCTAAAAGCGTTGTTCCCAACGTTTCAGCATCATATACTGTCACACATGCCTGCCTGCCAGAAAATAATGCATAGGTCTCTTTGAAATTAAACATATGAGGACCAACCAAGATCGGCTTGCCATGAGCAGCAGGTTCCAAAATGTTGTGACCCCCTCGCGCCACAAGACTGCCTCCTACATAAATAATAATACCAATGCTGTATATCTTTCCTAACTCTCCAATGGTATCCAGCACAATAATATCGTGCTGTTCATGAGACTGCTGTGAAAATGTAGTCCTGAGTATTCCTTTAAAACCATAGGATTCGGCTAAGCTAACAATTTCTTCACTGCGTATAATATCCCGCGGCGCAATTAGAAGCTTTGCACTGGGGTAGGATTCCCGTACCATTTGAAAGGCAGTAAGTAACATTTCTTCTTCTCCGGGATGAGTGCTCCCCGCCACCAAAACAGGAATTGATTCTTCGATACCCATTTCCTGCCGCAGGGTTTGCTGCTCTTCCGGAGTAACATTGGTATAGGTTTGATCAAATTTAGTGTTACCCGTAACAACAACACGCTGCACGTCGGCCCCCAAACGAATAATATACTGGGCATCAATGGTAGATTGCATGCAGAATTTCTCCACAGTATTCAACATACTTTTTAAGATGCTGCGCATATAATGATATCGTTCCACACTTTTGTCGCTGATTCTGCCGTTCACCATCATAACGGGGATCGAAAAATGTCTTGCAGCCTTTAAGAAGTTAGGCCATAATTCCGTTTCCACCAATAAGAATACACTGGGCCGAACACGTTTCACCACACTATGGCTAAGATAGGGCAGATCCAGAGGGAAAAAGATAATGCTATCTGCATCTTTGATAATTCTTTTGGCCATATCATACCCGCTGGAAGTCACTACAGATATTAATATGGGCTTATCAGGAAGTTCATGACTAATCTCTTTTATAATGGGGCTTGCTGCAACAATCTCACCTACCGATGCTGCATGCAGCCAAATACAATCTTTTTGCAGCACCGGTGTCAGCTCTGCTTCCGGTATAAAACCAAAACTTTGCCGTAAACGCCGGCCAAATCCTTCTTCACGAATAAAACGGAAGAGGAACACTGGTGCAGCCAGCACAACAAGCAACGTGACTAATAAATTGTAAAGAAAATGCATGTTAATACCTCTTTTTCATCGTTCCTCTTTACCGTTTTTCAAACTGAACTTGATATAGCTTGCTGTATAAGCCATCTGCTGCTAATAGTTCCGCATGAGTGCCCTGTTCTGCAATTCGTCCCTTTTCCATCACTACAATTAGATCCGCTCGCTGTACAGTAGACAAACGATGGGCAATCACAAATGATGTTCGCCCTATCATTAATTTATCGATTGCTTCTTGTACCAATTTCTCACTTTCTGTATCTAACGCTGAAGTAGCTTCATCCAAGATCAATACACGAGGATTCTTTAAAATCGCTCTGGCAATGGAGATACGCTGCCTTTGACCACCGGATAATTTAGAACCCCGTTCACCAATTTGCGTTTCATAGCCGCCAGGCATATCGATAATAAACTTATGAGCATTGGCCGCTTTAGCTGCATTTATAACTTCGTCATAATCAGCATCTAATTTTCCATAAAGAATGTTATCGTATACACTGCCATTAAACAAAATCGTTTCTTGGGGAACAATGCCAATTTGTTCTCGTAAGGATTGTAAGGTAACAGTCTTTATATCAATACCATCAATAGTAATATTGCCATCTGTCGTATCATAGAACCGTGGTATCAGATTCGCAATGGTAGTTTTTCCTGCACCGCTTGGTCCTACAATTGCCACTACCTGACCTGGATTAACGGTAAGGTTCAGTTGCTGCAAGGCAGGCTCACCTTTTTTATATTCAAAGGTCACATTGTTTAATGCCACATATCCTTCTATGGTTGGTAATGTAATGGCTCCTGGCATGTCTTCGATTTCAGGTTTGGTATCAAGCACTTCAAATACCCGATCTGCAGCAGATAAAGCCTTTTGAATATTACCGTACACACGACTCAAACGTTTAATCGGATTGGATAAATTAACTGCATATATTAAAAAGGCAATCAGCGAACCAGACGTTAAGTTATTAGCAATAACTTCTTTTCCTCCATACCAGATAATCATGGTAACACCAATGGCAGCTAAAAATTCAATGACGGGAGTTAACGTCGCCATAATTTGGGAGTTTTTCATTTGTGCTCTAAAATTTTGGGTATTTTCTTTTTGGAAACGATCTATTTCATAATCTTCTCTGGCAAAGGATTTTATAACTCGCACAGAAGAAATGCTTTCCTGCAGAACAGAGGTAATATCTGCTGTCCGTTCCTGCACTGCCATACTGGATACACGTAATTTTTTACCGAAAATCTTAATCGCCTGTGCCACCAAAGGTAATGTTACCAACGTTAATAAGGATAATTTCCAATGAAGATAAAACATGGCTCCCAGTGAACCGATTAAGGTCATTCCTTCGGTGACCAGTTCAATCATACTCTCCACCAAAGCACCTTGTACTGCAGCTACATCATTGGTAATATAACTCATAATTTTGCCAGTCTGGCGTTTTTCAAAATACGACAACGATAGGCGCTGCATATGCCTGTATATTTCTCCACGAATATCAATAATGACCTTCTGTCCAATATAGGACATGAGATAGGTTTGTCCGTAGAAAAAGATACCTCGCAGAAAATATACAATCACAATACCAATCGTAATCGTATTCAGCATTGTCATATTTTTGGTCGTCAGTACTTCATCAATCACTTCTCGCAATATCCAAGGCACGTATAGAGTGGCACTTGCCGCTAGGATAATACAAACAACGGCTACGGCCATCCTCGGTAAGTAAGGTTTTATATATTGCAACAGACGCATGTAACTTGTCATCTTTGTCCTCCACTTAAGCCTCGGTCTTTTCCTATAGCTAAAATTTCCCTTGCAACACGCCCAACAGCACCAGTCTCACCCAGCTTGCGTTTTACTTCAGCCAGGTCTTGCAGCATGTTTTCATGCAAACGAGAATCTGATAGTATAGGTATTGCTTCATTGGCAATATTCTCTGGGGTTACTGCATTTTGCAATAATTCTGGCACTACCTTACGTCCCGCAATAATGTTAGGCAGGCTGATATACGGAATTTTGACTAACAATTTACCTAAAAGATAGGTAAAGGTTGCTAGCTTATAAATAATTACAGTAGGTAAATTTAACAAAGATGCTTCAAGAGTCACTGTACCGGAAGCCGCAATTGCTACATTTCCAATATTCATCAAATCATACGTGTTCTTTTCCGTTAGAACGACGTTTATTTTATATTGTTTAATCAAACTATGTAGCATTTCCCGGGAAATTGTCGATGCTATTGGTAAAAAAAATTGACATTCTGGCACTTTTTCGGCTATTTTCTCCCCTGCCTCAAGCATGACAGGTAACAGACTACTAATTTCCTGTTGGCGGCTGCCTGGTAATAATAATACAATTGGCTTCTTAGAATCAGCTTCAAAATATCGATAAGCCTCGAATTTTGACATGGTTGGTTTAACAATATCGAGCAGTGGATGTCCTACAAATGTAACGTTCGCTCCAGCTTCTTTATAAACCTCCGCTTCAAATGGAAAAATAGCCGCCACTTTTTCTACGATTTTGGCGACTTCTTTTGCTCTGCCTTTTCTCCATGCCCAGACGGAAGGACTAATATAAGATATTACAGGAATACCTTTTTCTTTGGCAATTTTAGCCAGCCGCATATTAAAATCAGGGTAGTCAATAATGACTAAGGCGTCAGGCTTCTCCTGCTCCATGAGTTTAACCAGGTCATCGCGCAATTTAAATAATCTTGGAAGGTTTTTTATCACTTCCACAAAACCAATTACTCCTAAATCGGCAATGTCATAGACAATATCCACACCGGCCTCTGCCATCGCTTTTCCGCCCATGCCAAACATTTTGATGTTAGGTTGTATGGCTTTTAAGGCCTGAGCCACACTAGCCCCATGCAAATCACCTGATGCTTCTCCTACTGAAATCATGATTTTACACATACAAATCCTCCAACAAATAGTAAACCTTTAAGGTATAAAGATCTAAAAAAACATCTAAAGGGGAAAGACGAAGAAAACAAAGAATTTTGGAACCACAAAAGGTGCAGAAGACACAGAGAGGGGTTTATCGTTAAACTTATTTCGAATCTCTCCATTTGTGTACTCTGTCGATCTCTGTGGTTAAGGCCATCATTCTATTCCCTTATTTTATCACATTACCAGAATTGTTATGCCATTATCATTGGCTATTTTTAAAACGGTTTGGCGATCGACCAGCAGGGTTTTGCCTGCTTCCATGGCGAGAGCTGTTGCTCCTGCCGCAAGCATAGACTCTAAGGTGTTCGGACCAACCGTTGGTACATCAAAGCGCATGTCCTGGTTCGGCTTGGCAACCTTTACTACTCTTACGCTGCCTCGTCCCAATTCACCACCGCGACGAATGCATGCATCTGTACCTTCAATGGCTTCTACAGCCATAACTGCGCAGTTCTTTACCACTACCGTCTGCCCAATATCCAGTCTGCCAATTTCTTTAGCCATCGTAAAACCGAAATCCAGGTCAGCCTGTTCTTCTTGTGTTGGCTTCCGCTCCGTCAGCACACCAGCTCCAGGCATCAATGAACGGATCAAGGCGGTTTGATCTAAGATGCCCAACCCTTCCATCGCTAATTCACGAACAAAGGCTAACATAATGGTATCATCATTATTGTCAGTAAGACTTGCCAGCAGCTTTTGCATCCGACTGTCAATAGCTACTGCACCTGAGAACATTAATTCTTTAGTGACTTTTCCAATCATAGTAACTTCCGTAACGCCTTCTTCTTGAAGAGTAGTAATAATTGCTTGTAATTGTCCAACGCTAATATGATGGGTTTTAGTTGCCACCTGATCTAATTCTTCATCTGTACCAGGAACCACACAGACAGCAATCACGGTAAAGCCCATGCCGCGAGCGGCACGGGCAAATTCTACTGGCAATCTTCCAAGACCAGCTAATAAACCTATTGTTTTCATTTGTTAAACTCCTATTCTCCGTCCCGACGACCGCGGCAGACACCCCGCTCTACGTTACGCAAAAAACGCAGGAAATGTTCCACTTCAGGATAGGATTCTAATTCTTGTTCCATAACTTCAATCGCCTGTGCTAAAGGCAGCCCGGAACGATACAATGTTTTATATGCTTTTTTGATATTACTGCGGGCTTCACGGCTGATACCAGATCGGGCCATTCCCACATTATTGAGTCCTGATACACGGGCTGGATGTCCATCCGCAATCACAAAAGGAGGAATATCCTGCACCACCTTGGATGCCCCGCCTACCATTGCATTCATGCCAATCTTTACAAATTGGTGAACTCCGGTTAAACCGCCAATAACAGCTCGATCTTCTACAACCACATGACCAGCCAATGTCGCTGCATTAGACATAATCACATTATTCCCAACGATACAGTTATGAGCCACGTGGGTATAAGCCATTAGTAAGCAATCATGACCAATTCGGGTTTCCTCACCTTCACCAGTCGCACGATTTACCGTTGCAAATTCCCTAATTCTAGTATTGTCACCAATAAAAACATAGCTTTTCTCACCAGCGAATTTTAAATCTTGGGGATCTGAACCAATAGATGCACTCGGGAATATTACGCAATTCTTTCCAATACTGGTCCAGCCATCTATAATAGCATGAGCACTAATTTTAGTCCCATCACCAATTACTACATTCTCACCAACCACTGCATATGGGCCAATTTCAACATCTTTGCCGATACGAGCATTGGGATGAACGACTGCTGTCTCATGTATTTTACGCAGAGGTACAACAACCTTTTCCGGCTTCATCTGCTCATCAACTCCTTACTAGACTAAATACATTTTTATTACATGCTGTTATACTTATAATCCGACTGGCCAGTCTAAACATGGCAGACAATTTTTCGCCAATTTTTACCGTTTACAGTCTTTTTTCCGGTATTATCTCACTGATAATTCTGATTATCACTATTTTACTTCTTTTTTCATTATCTGGCAGATAATGCGAATAAAAATTCTCCCTCTGCCACCAATTGATCATCAACAAAAGCTTGGGCCCATATCTTCCCCATGCTGCTGCGTATTTTGATAATTTCTGCGACCATTCGCACTTGATCACCAGGAACTACGGGTTTTCTGAATTTAACGCGGTCCATGCCAACAAAATATGCCAGGTTTCCACGATATTCTTCCGAGTATAACATTGCTACGCCACCCACTTGTGCCATAGCCTCTAGCAGCAATACACCAGGCATAATAGGCTTTCCTGGAAAATGCCCTTGGAAGAATTCTTCATTCATAGTGACATTTTTTATGCCAACCGCCCGTTTCATAGGATCAAGTTCCAAAATTCGGTCCACCAATAAAAATGGATACCGATGAGGAATGATTTCTTGTATTTCAGTTGCAGACAACATGTGTATTCAGCTCCTTACCAAAATATGGTCTACTATTTTTTTAGCCAATGCCGTATTTAATGCATGGCTTGACTTTACAGCAATAACATGACCTCTAATACGACCTGCTAATCCTAAATCGCCAATAATATCTAAAATCTTATGACGAACCAGCTCATCCTGGAATCGCAGAGGAGTGAGAGCTTTTACATCATCGTATACCACTGCATTTTCCAAACTGCCGCCTAAAGCAAGACCTTGTGATTTAAGCAGCTCTACCTCATGCATAAAACCAATCGTCCGTGCGGATGCAATTTCAGAAATAAAACTATCTCTTGTAATTTCATAATCACCAAATTGCACACCTAACATGGGATGAGAATTAATTGAGGTAAAAGTGACTCTAAATCCATCATAAGGCAATATTGTAATAAACTTATCATTTATTCTCACTGTTTGGGCTTCTGTAACAGCTACGAACAGACGCGAAGCATTTTGTTCCACCACACCCGCCTCTTGAATCATCTGAACAAAAGGCAAGGAGCTTCCATCTCCTACGGGAGGCTCTGCTGCATTAATTTCGATTAGACAGTTATCCACTTCCATGGCAAAAAATGCTGCCAGCAAATGTTCCACCGTTAAAACCTTTGCTAAGCCTTTTTCTAATGTAGTCGCTCGCGTGACATTCGTAACGTTGTTAGCTGTCGCTTCCACTTGTGGTGCCCCTGGCAAATCGATCCTTACAAATACAATTCCCGTATCAGGAGGCGCCGGTTTGATCGTAATCGTCACGTCTTGGCCCGAGTGTAATCCGATACCCGTGTATGTTATAGCTTTTGCTATTGTTGTTTGCTGCATGATATCCTCCTGATATAATAACCTTTATACATTCTATAGAATATTTCTTCTCCCTGCAAGAATTATTTTTAAAATTATTCTGTATTTGGCGAATAAAATGAATCGAAACTACAAAGGCGCAAAGGGCACAGCGCAATAAGATCAAGATTCTCAGATATTTTTAAGCAATATTTTTGCTGTTTAGGGTGCGGGCATTGGTCATTTGCTGATACTCAATGAGTTCTTTGTACTGCTGGCCGATATGAGATGCCGGGCTGCCAAATACGTCTTCTGGCATTCCCTCTTCTACAATGCTGCCCTTATCCATTAATATAATGCGATCAGCAACATGAATGGCAAAGGATATTTCATGAGTCACAACCAACATGCTGCTTGCTCGATATTTTGCCAGTTCTTCCATAATGACTAAAACTTCTCTAACTAAAATAGGATCAAGAGAAGCTGTGGGCTCATCCCATAGCATAAGTTCAGGTTCAAAAGCCAGTGCTCTTGCTATACCTACTCTCTGCTGTTGTCCTCCTGACATTTCAGCAGATTTGTGCTCTGCACGCTTTTCCAGTCCAACCTTTTCTAATGCTTCCATCGCTTTATCATATGCGGCCTCCCGCGATATGCCATCCATTACTAATCCCAACATAACATTTTCTACTGCCGTTAAGCGTCCAATCAGATTAAATTGCTGAAAAACAAAACCAATGCGTTTACGAACTCGTCGTAATTCTTCTAGGTTAAGTTCTGTTATTTCCGTACCGGAGACACAGATCCTCCCACTATCAGGCTCAATTAGACGATTGATCATACGAATCGTTGTTGATTTTCCACATCCAGATGGTCCCATAAGAACTGCTGTTTCTCCTTCTTTCAAATGCAAGTTGAAATCATTCACCGCCACCAGCTTCCCAAAGCTTTTATACAGATTATCAATCGTAAGCATAGAATCACCCCCTTTCATTTCCAAATCAAAAAGAGAAGGAAACCTATTTGTATCTACTTTAGCAGCTTCGCCTTTAATCGACTTTGCCCCAACAATTTTTTACTTGAATTTCATTTTACGCTGATTTAGCTTCTGCAATAAACCGGGACGACCGCTGGGTATAACAATCTCTCGCATGATCTCATCGATAGACAAGCCTAATGATTGACCAGCCATCATCTCATCATTTGATATTGGATTAATTTTTTCTGTATAGCAAGCAACAATCAGTCCAATGAGGGCACCTACCAAAGGCACAGCGATCCATGGTAAATAAGGAATTCCGCTTCTCCCTAAGACAAATATACTGGTTAATAATACAGCACCAATTACCATACCATAGACCCGTTCAGCACCCATAAAAATAGCTGCTGCTGAGCGCAGTAAACCACGCCAGCCTTTAGCTGGTGGTCTTTTATTGATTCTACTGCAACGTATAACCGTCATAATGGCTGTATGATCCAGAGCCAGAAAGAGTATCGTGACAATGATTGCGGTCATTCCAGACAGAACTGCTCTCACTTCATTTAATACACTATACAGCTGACCACGTGCATTGGGCTCAATAATCCCAAGATCAGTGGAATATAAAGATACGTTTTGATGACCTACCTGAGTATATACAATAGGTGCTACTGCATCTGTGCTGATATTGCTGGTAGTGAGAATTTGAATCCGTTCTCCCGGAATCGCTTGTCCAGCAATAAACTTATCTAACACAGATACGGAGCGAGTAATTTCTTCATCCTTAAGGTTCGGAACAGAAACCGCCAGATATTGCAATTGCCCACTCACGAGAGGTATATCCAGTTGCCCAAGCTGATTTAAGCGCGCATTGATGCTATTCATATTTTTCTTAGTACCGTCCACATCAAATGCACGCAGGGTTCCAATGGTATTATTCCCATTGGCTACAATATTGTCAATGGATCCTTTAGCCTGGCGCGCATCAGCAGCTACGGTATCTAATGCTGCTAATCCTGATTTCAAAGTACTTAAGTTCTTCTGTGAGGCAGCTAGATTGTCCACCGTCCCGCCAACGCTGCTGTCTACTAATTTTAGCACCTGTAAGGTATTAATCAGCCCTCCCATGGACCTGGAAGAACTATCGATCTGATTTTGTACAGAGGTAGTATCAATATTGGCAAGACCGCTGGTAGCTGTTTGAATCGTCGTGCCTGCTGCTTTTAAACTTGTTAGGGTTTGCTCCATGGCAGTAATGCTACTGCTGTAATTGTCCAGAGAAAGAGCAGCAATCTTGTTTAAGTTTTGACTATCCTGAGCAAATCCTGGAATTTGATCTACAATTTTGGTGGTTTCCGTTAACGCTGTTCCCAGTTGCTGTCTTGGATTCTGATATGCAGCTGTACCAATATAATCACTAATTACACCGTTGGTTACCCGGTATCCTTGATTATTCGTAAGAAGAGCCGCATCTCCTTGGGTAATCGTTCCTTCTCCTTTGCCATCCGTGTGGACAGCTGTAATTTGCACCATTACATTTCTTTTATCTACAGGGCTTCCAAGGGTCAAGGTCGGGCCAATACCTGCAAATGCAATCGTATCGCCTTTTACTAGCTTCCCGCTTCCATTTGGCGTGATCGTCACTTGAGAAGCATAGGCTACTAAAAATCGCTTGAGCTCCATCATCGTACTAACCATATAGGTCATATCATCATTTTTACCGTCAATGGACACATTTTTGGCATATTCCAACTTCAATTGACTTTTCATAGCTTCTCCGATAGACTCTCCCATACGAATCGGATTCTGGGGCTCACTGCCTACAGGAAAGCTGATTTCAATTACTTGGTATTGTTTTAAAATTTTTTTAATTTCTTCGGTTACCATGCTAGCTTTATCAAGAGATGATAACACCACACCAATGGATGAACCATCACGGAAAGCAAAGCGTACACCATCAAGTTGGGTGATCACATCCATCATCATGGTTCTTGCACCTTCTGGCACACCGCGAATTGTCAATCTTGGTTCTGTTAAAACACCAACTCCAGCACCACCTGGGATGCCACCAAAGGTCTTTCCTAATTCTTCATAGGTTTGCTTGGTTCTATATTCTTCAGGTATGGCAATAAAGAAAGAAGTTTTACCTGTAATCGTTGGTCCTTCTTTCATTCTTGCTCCCGGAAAAACTTCTTCAATAATTTTTTGAATGTGGATCGCGGTATCTTCTTTCATTTCCTCTCTGGATTGAATGAGAATATCATATTCACCGTAATCACCTACGAAACTCGCTAAGGTTTTGGAAAAATAAGAATTAGCTGCCATAGATATAGAAGTAGCAAGCAGCGAACCAATCACGATACTAACTACCACGAGGGTGATGACATCACGATAAAATGAATCCTTTGTTAGATTCATGATTTTTCTTTTGGCCGGACTAGTAGACATGATTTATTCACCCCTTTCCTTCAAGGACTAATTATATCACGTATATCAAAATAATTAAATAAGTATATACTATTTTTCAATAATGTATATACTGGAAGTGATAAGACGGTTCTCAAAATATAAAAAACTTTGCTATGTTTTTGGTGACAAGGATGTCGATTACCAGAAACGAAGCAAAGTTTATTGTTTGGTATTTATTTACTTATTTTCGGTGTACTTTTCCACCGATTGTGCAGCCAGAACCACTCATGGGAAGCATTTCGTACATGCTGTTCAATAATGTGTGTCAATCTTTGTGTCATGAGAAGAAGATCATCTTCCCGGTTCTTTGTTTTTTCTACCCACTCGGGAGGATGTAATATTACTTTATGAGTGCCATCTGGGTTTGCCGTAATAAATGCCGGAATAATGGGAGCGCCTTTCATGCGGGCTAAGGCTGCAGCCCCGGGAGGTGTTGAGGCTAGCCGCCCAAAGAATTCAACAAGAACACCATCACTATGAGCATCCTGATCCATTAAAAGACCAATGATCTGGCCTTCTTCCAGCATTCTAACCATTTCGCGCACACCGGTCTTATAAGTTACATGCATACCAGCTTTCGTACGATTCTCATTTATAAACTTATCCATATCCACATTGGTCTGCTTTTGTACTACAGCTACCAAAGGAAAACCATACATCGCTAAAGAAGCCCCCAGCAGCTCCCAATTTCCGCTGTGAGCTGTTGCTAATACGGCACCTTTTCCATGTGACAGTGCCTCTGTCAGATATTCAGGGTGATCAATCGCTACATACTGCTTAATCGTATCTTTATTAATTGCAGGCATACGCAGAACTTCCATGAACATCTTACCAAATCGTGTCGTACTTTTTTTTGCAATCTGATATGCCTGTTCTCGCTCAAGGGATAAACTGCACATAATGTTTTCAATTGCCATGATTTTTCGTTTACGCGGCACTAATATCCAGCATACTTCTCCCAGGGCATTCCCGATATTTTTCCATACAGCCCGAGGCAGCATACTGATAATACTACTCATCATTTTTACAAATTTATATAGCATGTATGCTCCTCCTTACCCGATTTTCCCCAAAAGACTAATAGGTATAACTCACACCAACATATCCGTCATGATCACGCCAGCCTGCATCCAGTTTAAGCCCCGGTACAATGGCCATACGGGCGCCATAATTCATATGCCTACCATCATATTCGGCAATCAATGTCGTTGCGGGAAAAACATTATTACCTGTTAAGACGCTAATAGGATTAAGGGTTTTTTCAATACCGGCAA
>CAMKSY010000096.1 GCA_946415545.1 uncultured Pelosinus sp.
GTTCGGTATTCATCTACTAAATTCACTGAAATAGATTCTCCATTTATCAAGATCTTCTCTAACAGATTCTTAGCATCTTTACTGGAGGTGCCATCCCCCATTATCACTGCATTCGTCTCGTATGTAGTAATCCACTCTTTAATGATGGTGGGTAAGTCTTGCGTTGCTATAATATTTTTCTGTAATACTCCTTTTTCTGGATGTACTGCCGCAATGCCGCATTTTTCCCGTCCTGGATCAATGCTGATGATGGTCTGGTTCGTGGTCACCACACACCCCGCCTTTCAGGCCCCCCTTTAGAGGGGAATTTATGTAATAAGGTTACTGTTCTATTCTGATGAGTAAGATTCCTTTGGCAATTTTTGATTTAATGATACCTATTATAAGCTACTTTAAGGACACTTTAACCGCGAAGAGGAAAAGTTATGAATTATTTTAAACATAAAACATCGCCGAACCACAGAGGCGCAGAGAACGCTGAGAAAAGTATAGATAAAGCTAAAACCTCTGTGCTTACCTTATAAAAAAACCGCTGACATAGAGCCAGCGGTTTTAGGATAACGATTTAGAAGAAAAATTCTGCTTGTGCTAGATAGTATTTTGACTTTTCGGAGCCACTGCCATCTGTGGTTGGCTTCAAATTAGCATATTTAACGGTAAGAAGGGTATTTAAGGCTGGTGTATAGCTTGCACCAATTTCGTACCCTTTGCCACCATCGGCTTGGGAATCGAATGCATATGGACCATCAAAGGTGGTTTTAGGAGCCGCATTGGCTTCTAAGTGACGGTAGCTCACCCATGCGCCATAAGATCCAACCTCGGCTTGGTCAGCACCTTTATATGCAAATTCAGCATAGTATGCTTTGTCTTCTGTATCTGCATCAGATTGACCATATGACGTGTTAAGTGCCCAGTTTTTGCTGAATTTTGTATTAAAGCCAGCTTCCCATACTTTGCGGGTATTATCGTTTGAACCAAAATAGGTTCCATTATTAAGAGCATCATTGTCTTTGTTCTTAAACTGATAGTAACCACCTGTTAGTGCCGTAGCTTTTGATGCGTCGTAATTTAGAGTTAAACCTGTTACTTCTAAATGATTGGTAGCAATCTCTTCATCTGCTCCCCAAGCATCTTTATTATTGTCCTTGCCATAGAACACATTGGCTTTTAGTACATTGCCGACTTCAAGATTTACACCATTTAACGTACTGTCAATCATCAATCCATTGTTTGGTATATAATCAAAACGACCGATGGTAGCGGTAGTGCCGAACAATTGACCTTTCACATACGCATTATCCATGGTTACCTTATCATCGCCGCTTTCACCACGAAGATTGTTCTCTGATTGTAAACGTCCGTAGTAGGACCATTGATCATTAATCGCACCATCAAGATGGATACGAGTACGAAGTCCTAAGCCATTAGCAGTATCGGAAAAATCCTCATATTGCAGGCGAGCTTCACCAGAAACTTTCACAGTGGAGGAGTTTTTTTCCAATTTCGTTACGCGAACATTAAGCCCTTCTAATTCTTCCGAAAATTCCACGGACAATTTGTCAAGAGAAGCCTTTTGCTCAGCAGTTGCTTTGTCAGAATGAGCCAGTGCTTTTGCTACGATCTGCGCCATTTCATAGCGGCTTATCGTTTTGTCTCCTCTGAAAGTGCCGTCGCCATAACCATCAACAATACCAGCATTAGCCAGCTTTGCTACTGCGTCATAAGACCAGTGTTTTGCAGGGACATCTACGAAAGGATTGGATGCAGCGAAAGATGTACTAGCTACGCCAAGTACCATTGCTGCTGCAAGGGATGCTACCATTTTCTTGTTCATGTTCAATTTCTCCTTAAGGTCGATTTTTTTACCTCGAGTGAAATCTAAAAAGCGAGTCTTGAGTGTCCAAGTTTCCTCAACTTTCACTTTTTAGATAAGTCCTCACTCTCTTTATTTGCTACAATACAAGGATTGCAGCAAATAAACTGTTATCAGATACATTATGTAATTTGATATTAATTATCATTCTGCATAAATTCAAAATTTCCTGCTTGCTTTATCTTTTTCTTCTACTTTTCTGAAAAGAGCTAATGAGATTTAGGCCAACAAAGTATTCCACCCCAGGCGAAGAAGAATAGGTCAAAACAAAAGCACCCCGAAGGGTGCTTTTGCTAAGAGTCATTTTAGAATTTTACGTTAACAGCTGCAGAAGTACGTGCATTCATGTTATCGAAATCTTGGTATTTAACTTTTAAGTCAGCATTTTTGGTAAGAGATTTGTCAAATTGATATTCCATACCTTTAATTGCTTTGTCAGTAGGAAGAGCAATTACATCTGCGCTAGAGTAAGCGTTGTAAACACCTGCATCTGCATCTCTGTGAAGAACAGTCAATCCAAGTTTGTTAAACTTCACACCAAAAGCAGTAGCGTCAGCATCATTGGAATCGTTTTTAACGTAGTCTGCAAGAGCAGTTACACCAGTAGTAATAGGAGCAGAGCCATTAATTCCGTATGCTTTGTTATCACCATTTTTCAGGTAATCAGCAGTGATTTTTGCACCAAAGATATTAGCGCCATATTCAGCAGCATACATACGTTCTGAATCATTAGCAGTGTCATTAGTAGTAGTACCAGTATTGTTACCTGCATACAATTTCAAACCGCCAGCTTGTAATCCAAGACCAGTCATTTTGTCGTCAAACATAATACCTGAACCTAGAAGAACATCTTGACGACCCACAGTAGCATCAGCACCAAGAGCATTGAAAGAAACGTTAGCAGTGTCTAATTTAATTCCAACTGTTTGGTTATTTTGGTTAGGTTGGAAAGTTCCGCTTAAACGAGCGTTATACTTAACGTCTTCATTGATGTTGCCATCAAAGGAAACACGAGTACGAAGATCGGTTTTGTCTTTTTCATCTTCTACATTTGTATAACGAACGCGAGCATCACCAGAAATTTTCACCATTTTGTCTAGTTGATTTTGCATACCTTCTACTTTTACACCTAATGTGTTCAATTCAGTAGCAAATTCTTTAGATAATTGATCTACAGTTGCTTTTTGGTCTGCATTAAGAGATTTAGTCATAGCATTTGCTACGATTTGTGCCATTTCATAACGAGTAACAGTTTTGTCTCCTCTGAAAGTACCATCGCCATAGCCTTCAACCACACCAGCTTGAGCTAATTTGTTTACTGCATCATATGACCAGTGTTTTGCAGGTACATCGGAAAATGGGTTTGCGAATGCTGGTACTGCCATGCTGGCAGCCAGTGCAGTAGTCACTGCTACTTTTAAAAGTTTCTTGTTCATTTGGAAAGATCCCCCTTAAAATGTTGTTTTTTTCGCGGGTGCTATCACCAACATGATAAGAGTTATTGAATCAAGGAGCGCTTCATGAGTTTCCACGTTTCCTCATAACAACAATCAGCCTTGTATCATTTATCTCTTTCATGCCCCTGTCGCTTTTCACAGGTTCTAGTTTACATAATTCTATATATCTTTTTATATTCCTGCTAAATACCCATGTGTAAATATTGGTAAATTCCTTCATATACAACGCATGACTATTTAGTCATTGGATTTTAAAAAAATATAAATTGTTTACATAAACTTTATAGATATCTATTTCGCCAAAAGAAAAAAGAATCCTGCTTTTAAAGCAGGATTCTCCTCTGGTACTTTCTGTTAAATGATTCTTACCTTATTTAGAAACTTCTTGAACGTGCAGCTCAATCTTTAAAGGACCAGCTGTGTATATATTGTTTTTGGCGGTTGCCGTAAGCATTACTTTACCGCTATATCGTTTCACTTTATTAACCGCATCATAAAAATCTGCACCATTGATAGCGCCCACTGTCCCCTGAATGGGATCTGGCAATATCCCTTTCTCTACTGCTGAGGCATTCACTTTTTGTAAAAAAGTCATAACACTTTCCTCTGGATGGGCCGTTTTAGATCCGCCTTCAATAATAGACATATAAATAGTCTCTTCCTGGGCATAAATCAATCGATTTGGGAAGATCCCAATTTGGCCAACAACAGGCTCACCATATACCGTATTGCCTCCGGCTGAGATACGGACAATCACATCTTCTGGATGATTTACTAAGGTGGCAACAATTTTATCAAAATCTTCCTGAGCAATCCACAAGATACCCAGGTTTTTATTTTCGATCCCCAGTTTCTCAATAATTCCTTGATTGGTTGTATAAATAGCCTCTTTTAATGCTAGTTCTGTATCCGCTTTGCTTTCACCACCAGTAAGGGTAAAGGTAGACAGAATTTCACCTGCCCGATAGATAATAGAGCCTTCCCGCACAACCTGAATGCCTTCCCCTAGCTTAGTAGTTAATTGATTTAAGCGATCCACGTCCTTTTCTAAGGTAACCTTGGACTGATTCAGTGATTGAACGCGCAGATCCAACTGGTTTTTGGTCTCCTGCAAGGTCGCTAAGGCTTGCTTAGAGGTTTCTAAATCGCCTTTTGCTTGCTCTAATTCTAAGGCAGCCCGGTCACGCTGGGCAATTACCGTTGTTAGCTCGCTGCTGATAGTCCGCAAACGCTCTGCCGTATCTTTTACCTTCAAAGTCAGGGCAGCATATTCTGCATTCTTAGATTCAAGGGCAGCACGACTGGTATCCAATTCAATATTTTTACTGGTGACTTCCTGGGATAACGTCGACAGCTTTTGGGCTAACGCTTCCATACCAAAAAGAGCGGTACGCACATCCTTAGATACTAATGATAATACACCAATGGTAGACCCAGTAATCAGAATGCCGGTAATAATCGTAACAACGATAGAGGTATGCTTCGGGCGCAGACCAAAAATACTTAATTTTTTCTTGCCAACTTTTGTACCCAATTTATCACCAATATAGGCAATAGCTCCGCCTGTAATGGCCAAAACAGCAATGAGTGTAAAACCATACATGATGTGTGTACCTCCTTTCTGAGAAAAACTATTGTGAAACTCGAAGATGCGAAGTCTTAGGAAAAACGAAGAACACGATGAAATTTCTTCTCTCCTATGTTACCGCGAGGCTTTGCGTACCAGGAGGGCACCTGCAATGATGCCGATGATATTGGGTATCCAGGCAGCAAGCACCACAGGAAGAGCTCCGCCCTGTCCTAATGCTGTGAAAACCGTCATAATGGCATAATATACAAAGATGATAATAATACTAATCCCAAGACCGATGGAGGAACTAGAACGATTAGGCTGCAGCCCCAGTGGTGTTCCAATCAATGCAAAAACAAAACTGGCTACGGGAATGGCTAATCGTTGCTGCAATTCCATCTCATATTTTTTTGCATTAACATATTCTCTTTGTAAAATTTTAATATGCTGCTTTAATTCTTTTATGGTCATTTCATCCGGTTTTTTCTGCTCCCTAGAAATGGCACTTGGCGCTTTTGCCATTGGCATAATCTGCTGTTCAAAGTGCATGGTACGCTCAAGGTTTCCCTCTGTTGTCAAATCGTGAATAATCCCATTGATCATCGTCCAATGATTATCCTGCCATACTGCCTTTTCTGCATTTTCGACCCGCACAAGGGTGCCATTCTCGAATTCCTGCATCGCTACGGCATACATGGTATTCGTCTCTTCTTCAAATTTACGGGCATAGGTTAGTCTTTCTAACATATCCTCTTTAACATCTTTAATGATAATATGTTCCTGGGACTTAGGTGCTGTATTCTTCTGAATTTCATAGCGCACTACATAATTATAAGCTGAATTGGATTGAGGAACTACCATTTCAGAGAAAAACACGGCAAAAATGCTGACAAAAAAAGCGATAACAAATACAGGAGCAGATAAACGATAAAAGCTAATACCTCCGGAACGCATTGCTGTGATTTCGCTAGAACCAGATAATCTGCCAAATGCCAGCAATGCCGCCAGAAGCATCGACATGGGGAAGGTTAAAACGACAATCCCTGGCAGGCTATAAATGAATAGCTTGACTACCGAATTCAACGATGCTCCGTATTGAGTTACATACTGGGCTATTCTCATCAAAGTACTTGTGCCAATAAAAACACTCGAAAAAGAAGCAATACCAAATATAAAAGGACCTAGTAGTTCTTTGATTATATATTTATCAAGTATGCGCATACAATTCTCCCTACTATTTTAAGCTGAAATTCTCTCCAAGGTAGAACTTCTTAGCAATTTCACTATTTGCAATGGTTATGGCATCACCGTGAATCAAAATCTGTCCCTCATTTAAAATATATGCACGATCAACAATGCTTAACGTTTCCCGTACATTGTGATCCGTAATAAGCACACCAATTCCTCGTTGTTTTAGATATCCGATAATTTGCTGGATATCAGCTACAGCGATGGGGTCAACCCCGGCAAAAGGTTCATCTAATAAAATAAAGGCTGGATCCGTAGTCAGACAGCGAGCAATCTCCACACGGCGACGCTCTCCTCCAGATAGCTGAGAGCCCTTTCGTTCTGCAACATGATTGATATTAAATTCATTCAGCAGGCTTTCTGCTTTTTCCTTACGCTCAGAAGCCGTAAGTTTAGTCGTTTCTAGAATTGCCATAATATTATCTTCTACAGTAAGTTTTCGAAATACAGATGCTTCTTGAGGGAGATATCCTACTCCAAAGCTGGAACGCCTATACATGGGCATATCGGTTACATCTTGATCATTAATGACAATCATACCATCATTGGGGCGCTCTAGACCAACAATCATGTAAAATGTAGTCGTTTTACCAGCACCATTCGGTCCCAATAAACCAACAACTTCGCCCTGATTAACTCTAAGACTGACACCATCTACCACATTACGATCTTTATAGGTTTTTACCAAATTAAATGTTTCAATATACATATGAAAACTCCTTGCTATAAGGATTAAATACGATTGGGGAACCACAGAGGCGCAAAGGAGAGTATTTATACTCTTCTGATCTACCCTCTGCTTTACATTCTCCTACTACTTTCTACTGGGGAGTTATAACTAACTTGCTGCGGCCTTGAACGTCTATGACTTTATTATCCATGTATAGGGTTAAGGTGTTTCCAGTCAGTACATTCCCTTCTTGTACTGCTCTGGCGTTGCCTGTTAAGACGGTTTTACCTTGCTGCTCTTTACTGCCATAATAAACGGCATGATCTGCGACAGCATCCAGCTTACGTACATCACTAACAATGTGTACATCTCCCTGAGCCACGGCACGATCCTCACTAAAGAAGGATTCGATTTGATTGGCTGTCAGGATGCTGTCTTCTGTTCTTAAACTTGCCCAGCCGTTAACAATTGCATACTGCTTGTCTGAGTAGTAATCAATTTGAGGACCGTCCAAGCGACTGCTCCCTTTCGTTAATATCGGGTTGCCGCTGGCAATGATGTGATTATTATCATAGGATCTCACTTCTTCGGCTAACAGTGTGGCATCTTCTTGCACTACCTTAACGCCGCCATATACATGAGCTTCTTTGGTTTTATTGTTATATTCTGCATTAGTACCCGTCATTACAGCATTTCCCTGTACCATGCGGACATTCCCTTGGGCTGTCATAATCCCTTTTACGGAATCATATTCAATGGCATCTGCCGCCAGCTCTACTGGTTTATTCGAGGCTGCATAACTGTAGGAAATTACGCTAAGGGAAAGTACAAACCCAAGAGTTATATGCACTATTTTAGACTTCACCTGGCCACTCCTCCTTTGACTACCTTAGCATTGCCAAATACTTTTATTTTTTCCATATTAGAATCACTCTCTATTTTATCCCCTGTGAGCACTGTATCATCTTTCGTAAGAATGACATTACCAGACCCATATACTTTTTGTTCGGTATTCGACCATCGAGCCTCATTGGCTGTAAAGGTTGTGCCATCACTCGCTGTTGCCTTCACTATTACAGACATAGTAATATCCTTGGTTTTGCTGTCCAGAAATGCCTCTGGGGCTGTGATTTCAATTTTACCGCCTTTTTCCTGATAAAAGGTTCCTACCAGATTTTTGAGCTGTACATCTTTGGTATTCACATCAACCTCAATAAACTCAGCCTTCAGTTCCCAAAGGGGTTTTCCATCCTTTTGCTCCACAATCGAATTCCCCACATAAGACAGCTTCGAAGTCTGTTGATCCTTGGGCTGATCCGGAGGATTCTGAGCAAGAGGTTCATCTTTTAAAAAGTAATACAAACCACTTGCTGCTATTATAATACAAGCAAGAATCATTCCCGCTTTCTTTTTCATGCCTGTTTACCGATCCTTTCCGGGGATATACTTTGCTCATACTTCACATCAGTCTCAGAATAAGCTGTATTCCAGCGTTTTTGAAACCATAGCCATTCATCAGGATATTGTCGAATGGTATTTTCAATAATCTTCGTCATCTTAACAGTAATTTTATAATTATCTTCTGTTTCATTACCTGTATCCTCATAATAAAACGGTTCATGGATGATCACTCGGTGCCCGCCTTCGGGTTTACGAACCATAAAAACCGGTACAACGGGAGCCTTAAATTTTTTTGCAAATACTGTCGGTCCGATTGGAGTAGAAGACATTTTGCCCAGAAATTCAATAAATAGACCCGTAGTGCCTGCATCCTGATCCGCTAAGAATCCAAGAATTTTACCTTTTTTCAAGGCCCTTGCCGCACTGACTAATTCAGTAGTGCCTCGGGCAAAAATTTCAATCCCTGCCATTTCACGGTATTCATTTAATATCCTGGTATGCTGGTCATTGGGCTGACGCTTAATCACAGCCGCCAATGGAAAACCATCCATAGCCAAAGAAGCCCCCAGCCATTCCCAATTTCCCACATGGGCCGTAAGCAGAACTACACCTCGTCCTTGCTCTACTGCTTCAGCAAGAAAATGACGATTTTCGATCGTAATATATTGATGCAGGTTTTTTAATGTGAGAGCAGGCATATACAGCATTTCTACAAAGGTTTGCCCCAATTTAACAAACAAGCTGTCAATATGCTTTACTGCCTCTTCTAAGGAGATTCCCAGAGACTCTTGTATCTGCAGTAAAGCTCGCCGCCTTTGCCGTGCAGCAATACGATAATATAATTTGCCCAGAATCTTCCCTAGCCATAAAACACCTTTATAGGGTAATAAACAGATAAAAAAACTCAATACTTTTAATAAATAGTACTGCCAAACGTTAGACATTGGCGACCTCCTTTCCTAGGGGATGAATCCCCCCGTCCTACGGCTCCCCTCTTATAGCAGGGAATTAATAGTAAAAATCGAACCACAGAGGCGCAGAGAACACCGAGAAGAGATCGGATCTTTAACGAGGTGTCCATCTATTGTTTGGTTTCGATTCTGCCGCCTTGTAGGTAGGTTTTGATGATATCGTCCCATTTTCCTTGGGCCTTTAAAATGAATTCTACGACTTCTCTCACGGCTCCTTGACCGCCTTGCTTAGTGGTAATAAAATGAGCATGCTGCTTGACTTCCGGTACCGCATTGGCTACTGCACAGGCTAGGCCAACTTGTCTCATGATGGACAGATCCAGCAAATCATCTCCCACATAGGCTACTTCCTCAGAGCGCAAGCTATATTTCGTTAATAAAACAGAAAGCGCTTCTACCTTATCCCTAGCTCCCTGGTGTATATCCATAATTTTTAGTTCCATGCTGCGCAAATGAACGATTTGACTTTCTCGCCCCGTGATGATGGCTGTTTTCATGCCTGCTTGATGTGCAAGTGTAATGCCTAATCCATCATGAGAATGAAAATTCTTCATCAATTCGCCATCCCTGCCGAAGATAATATGCCCATCGGTCAGTACACCATCTACGTCCAACACCAGAAGCTTAGTATTTTTAGCACGGGCCTCTATACCCATTATACCACTCCTTGACGTAATAAGTCAGTAAGGTGAATAATACCAATCGTTTTATTATCTTCATCCACCACTGGCAGTACCGTAATGGGACGAGGATGATTTTTTTCCATAACAGAAAGAGCTTGAGCCGCTAACTTATTGGCTGTAATGGTGCGAGGATTCTTGGTCATGATACTATCTACCTTTTTATCTAAAAATTCGTGACCATGTTCCAATCCTCTGCGAATATCACCGTCGGTAATAATTCCCACTAAGCAGCCTTGCTGATCTACAACATTTGTCGCACCAAGCCCCTTGCCGGTAATCACAAACAAGGCTTCCTTCACTGTTTTATCCAGGGTAACAACAGGATTATCTTCTCCTGCATGCATTACATTTTCGACTGTTAAGAGTAATTTACGGCCTAATGATCCTCCTGGATGAAAGACAGCAAAGTCTTCTGGAGTAAATTTACGTTCCGATAATAAAGCAACAGCCAAAGCATCTCCCATAGCTAATGTTGCAATGGCACTGGCCGTTGGTGCCAGCCCTAATGGGCACGCTTCTCTTTCCACAGCCGTATCTAGGAAAACATCTGCATTTTTTCCCATTGTAGAATCTTCGCAGCCGCACATGACAATAATTCTGGCACCGATTCGCTTAATGGCCGGAAAGATACTGACGACTTCCGCAGTTTCACCACTATTTGATAAAGCCAGTACAATATCATTTGGTGTAACCATTCCCAAATCCCCATGAATTCCTTCTGCTGGATGGAGAAAGTAAGCAGGCGTTCCTGTACTGGCAAAGGTTGCAGCAATCTTCCTGCCAATATGACCGGATTTTCCCATGCCCGTAACAATCACTCTTCCTGAGCATTCTAAAATCATTGTCACAGCTGCTGTAAATTGACCATTAATTCGAGGAATCAGACTTTCAATCGCTGCAGCCTCAATTGCCAATACTTCTTTTGCTTGTTCAATAATCATGGTATTGCCCCCTTAAATATTAAAAAAATTGAAACACAAAGGGCACAAAGATTAGCCATCCCTTTGTGCTCTTTGTGTACCGCGATAGCAGTTATCTTCTTTATTTCTATACTTTGTGGTGACTTGTATTACTTATGCTTCCTAACTACATGATCAAGAGCTTGTACATCTTTTAATAAGTCTTCTAATTGTTCAATGTATAGCATATTGGGTCCATCAGACAATGCCTCGGAGGGATTATCATGAACTTCCATAAATAAGACATCAACGCCTACTGCTACAGCCGCCCGAGTCAGATAGGGCACAAATTCCCGCTGTCCGCTTGAAGTCGTTCCTGCACCTCCTGGTAATTGTACACTATGAGTTGCATCAAAAACAATCGGGTAGCCAAAGGAGCGCATGATAGGCAAGGAGCGCATATCGGCAACCAGGTTATTATAGCCGAAGCTTGCACCACGCTCTGTAAGAAGTATATTCTCATTACCTGCCTCACGAATTTTGGCAACTACATTTTTCATATCATTTGGTGCTAAGAATTGTCCTTTTTTCACATTAATGACTTTCCCCGTCTTTGCCGCATCATTCAGTAAATCGGTCTGACGGCATAAGAAAGCAGGGATTTGTAAAATGTCCAATACTTCTGCAGCTGGATGTACCTGCTCACTGGAATGAATATCACTTACAACCGGAACACCCAGCTCTTTTTTGATGTGGCTAAGAATTGCTAAGCCTTCTGTAAGACCTGGTCCGCGAAAAGAGGAATAAGAGGAGCGATTAGCCTTATCAAAGGATGCTTTAAAGATATATGGAATGCCCAGTCTATCTGTGATTTCTTTGATCGCTTTACCAATTTTTAAGGTACGCTCTACGCCTTCAATCACGCAAGGTCCGGCAATCAACGCAATCGGATTTTTTGCCCCGACTGTAATAGAACCGATATTAACTGTATTCATAGAAAAAACCTCCTATATAGTAAGATTATTAAGGTTCAATATTTTTTAATTCTTTAATAGCAAATTTACTTTTTCTAAATCTTCTAGGGTATCTACACCAATGGATTTGAAATTGGTTTCGATAACTTTTATGCGATAGCCATGTTCTAAGGCTCGTAATTGTTCTAATGATTCCGTCTTTTCCAAAGGAGTAGGAGTCAATTTAGCATACTTTAGCAAGAAATCTCGCCGATATGCATAAATCCCAATATGTTTAAATACTGGCAAGCCAATCGCTACACGAGGATAAGGGATCTGAGAACGAGAAAAATATAAAGCATACCCTTGCAAATCGGTGATTACTTTTACCGCTCCGGGAACATGGTACTCACTCGTATCCATTTGCGTCATTAACGTAGCCATATTGAGATCAGGCTGGTTATCAAAGACACTGGCTAATTGATCAATCACCTCTGGCTCAATCATCGGCTCGTCCCCCTGGACATTAATAATTAGATCTACATCGGGACATTGCTCTGCAACTTCAGCCAACCGATCGGTACCCGTAGGATGATCTGCCGCTGTTAGTAAAACCTCACCGCCAAATTTCTTAACGGCTTCGAATACCAGCGAGTGGTCAGTTGCTACAATTACACGCCGGGGGCGCTTTGCCAGCGAAGCCCTTTCATATACATGCTGTATCATTGGCTTGCCAGCTATATCCGCTAAAGGCTTACCAGGAAGCCGAGTAGATGAATACCGTGCCGGAATGACACATACTATATTCATAGAATAAACCTCCCCTTTTATCTAGCAGTATTTACATTATAACTCAGCTTTCTCGTTCTTTTCCTCTACTGTCTTAATTAAATTCATCAGATCGTCATAGCCTTCTGTAAAGAATACAGCAATGCTCAGGACATATAACGGCAATGGACGATCAGAGTGAATAAATTCTGCTGGAATCTTTACTGCATCTTTTTCTGTGGTAACCAAGGCATATACCTTTTCATCTACGGCTTTTTGCATAATATACTGCATTTCAGCCATCGTATAGTCATGATGATCAGCATATCTTACGCCGCATACATCGGATACGCCAAGATCCAAAATGGTCTGCTCAAAGGAAGACGGATTGCCGATAGCCGAAAAAGCCAGTACTTTCTGACCTCGGACACTTTCTAAGGGCTCATTCTTACGTCCTATTGTTCCTTTATAC
>CAMKSY010000097.1 GCA_946415545.1 uncultured Pelosinus sp.
TAGCAAAAAGGACAAAAGACCTAAAAAACTATGACGTTTTGCATGTGTGAAAATATTCTATTTATTACGATAATAGTAATAATAGGAAATAAATTAATACTTGAAAAGGAGACGATATTATGTTCGTTATGGAGTCCTGGTTATCAAATATATTGCATTCTATTTTAACTGTTGGATTTTTAGTATATTTATATCGTCTAAGTGAGAAGCTGAATGACTAAAACTGTAAGGATTCTCTTCATGTAAAACCCCGCTCAGTCGAAAAACTGAACGGGGTTTTACATTTGCCCAGCAAGGCATGGGGAAAAGAGAATTAAACAGATATTAACATTCCCTTAACAAGCTGCCAGACGGGTTGTTTTATACTGAACTAAATAACAACTCCAAGGAGGCATTTTGTCATGATCAAACCAGGAAAGATACAGTCCCTGCTGCTGTGGTTACTTTTTATGACGACAATTTTGTTGGCAGGGTGTGGAGCGCAGCAGCCTGCGGCTACTACCGAAAAAAACGGAGAAATAAGCGGTAAGTTACAAGTGTATACATCACAGCCGGATAGTGATATTAGTAAATTAGTGGCTGGGTTTACGAAAAAATATCCTCAGATTCAAGTAGAAGTATTTCGATCGGGCACGGAAGAAGTAATTGCACGAATGAATACAGAAATGAAAGCCGGAAAGATAGGAGCGGATGTATTGTTTTTAGCAGATGCTCCTACATTTGAGGCGCTTAAAGTGCAGAACTTGCTGCTGGATTATCAATCAGGCGAGCTTAAAGGCGTGAAGCAAGAATTGCTGGATACTGATCATATGTATTCTCCAACCAAAATGATTCCTATCGGAATTGTGATCAATACCAATAAAGTGAAGGAGTTAGACAAGGTTGACTGGAATACTTTGTCTGAATCTGAGAACAAAGGGCAAACAGTTATGCCCAGCCCTTTGTATTCGGGAGCAGCAGCTTATAATCTCGGTATATTTAGAAATCAATCTGAGCTGGGCTGGAGTTATTATGAAAAGCTAAAAGATAATCAGGTGATGGTGGTAAAAGGCAATGGCGACGTCATTAAACGTGTAGCCAGCGGGGAAAAAAGTTTTGGGATAGTGGTGGATTTTATGGCCTTTAATGCTGTTAAACAAGGATCACCCGTTGCCTTTGTTTATCCTAAGACTGGTTCTGCCGTTATTACGGAGCCTGTTGGAATTGTGAAAACCACACAAAATGCAGCAGCAGCTAAAGCTTTTGTAGATTTTGTGCTTTCTGCTGAAGGTCAGCAATTAGCAGTACAGCAAGGCTATTTGCCAGTCAACAAGGATGTGAATGCGCCAGAAGGCAGACAGGCCGCCGCTGCCTTGAAAATCTTAAACGCACCAATTAAAAAGCTAGTTGAGCAGCGAGATGCCAACAAAAAAGATTTCACTGTGTTATTTGGTGGGTAGCCATGAAACGTATAGTATCATGGTGCCTGCTCATACTACCGATCCTTTTCATCATCTATCCCCTATGGAATTTGCTGACTGTTTCCTTGGGAGTATCCACTATGCAGCAAGGGATATCCTTAACTGCATACGGTCAATTGCTCCAAGATCCACAATTGCCGACTGTAATTCAAAATACCTTGTATATTGCTGTTGTTTCCACAATCGCTTCCTTATTCATGGGAGCCATGGCTGCCATACTTACTGAAAAGACAGATATACCGGGACGCCAGGGCTGGCGTCTTGTTTTTATCCTTCCAGTGCTTTTACCATCCTATGTAATTTCTATTGCCTGGCAGCACTGGGCAGGCCCTGTTGGTTTGGTAAACGGCTGGTTACAGCATCTTTTGGGGAGAACAATATGGAATTTCACGGGGATTCATGAAATTGTCATTGTAATGGCCATTTCTCATATGCCGATTGCTTATTTACTGGTACGATCTGCTATTAATGCAATTCCAGGACATTTGGAAGATGCTGCTCGCATTGCAGGTGCCCGGCCTGTTACAGTATTCGCTTCTGTAGTCTTACCATTAACGGTTCCTGCGCTGGCCAATGCTGCCTTATTATGTTTTGCAAGTGCTTTAGATAATTTCGGTATTCCTGCTTTTATCGGCATACCATCTGGTATTACGGTTCTTAGTACGCTGATTTATCAAAAAGTCATTGGACTGGGAAACGGTCAATTTGAGCAGGCGGCAGCTTTGGCAGTGGTAACAGGACTGCTGTCCATGATACCTGTATATTTTCAGGGCAAGATTTTTCATGGACCGAAGTATTCTCGGGAAGAGGGGAACAGGGAAAAAAGAGTCTACCTTATGGGAAAGTGGAAATGGTTATTGGTATTATTAATAGGCATATGGCAAGGGGTAACCGTTATTGGACCTTGCATAGCCATGCTGCTGCTGTCTCTGGCACCTGCTTATGGTGTTCCTTTGACCTTAAGCAATCTTAGCTTTGCTCACTATATTTCCTTGTGGACGGATACACCGGTGGTGGCTGCAGGTCTGAGAAATAGCCTGTTGCTGGCCCTAATATCGACAGTAGTGGTTTTATTACTCGCTTGGCCCTTGGCAAGGAGAATTGTACTTGCTCCCTCTCCGTTGGTTACTTTTCTGGATGGGATTGCAGCTGTACCTTACTGTCTGCCGGGAATGGTAGTAGGATTAGCTGTACTGCTGACTTGGATTCATCCGATTCCCGGGACATCCTTTAGTTTGTATGGCGGTATGACAATTTTGCTTTTGGCCTATATACCTCGATTTTATACTTTCGGCATCCGAACGTGGACCACGGCGTGGGCGCGATTTTCTTTGCAGATGGAGGAGGCGGGACATGTGGCAGGGGCTGGTCCCATGACAGTTACCCGTAGGATTACGCTGCCAATGTTTCGTGAAGAAGCGTTGGGCGGTGGTACACTTATTTTTTTGTTAGCTTTTACCGAGTTGACTCTTTCTTCGTTGCTGGCTGGCTCGCAGTTTCCTACATTAGGAGTTATTGTTTTCAGCATGGAAACGGCAGGACGTGCTCTGGAAAGTGCGGCATTAGGTACCGTGCTGACGTTGCTGACACTAGGATTATCAGCTGGCGTTTGCAAATACTTGCTTGACGAAAAAAACTCGGAAGAAAAGGAGACCAAGATATGAATGCAGATCTTCGAGAGCGGCAGCAAGCATTAACCATACGAAAGCTGGCGGTGCGTTACAGTAATTCGTCACAGTGGGTTTTGCAGGATTTCGATCTTGCAGTCAGGTCGGGGGAGTTTGTTGTAATCATAGGACCAAGCGGCTGCGGCAAAAGTACATTGCTAAGATTGATTGCTGGTTTTACACAGCCGCAGCAAGGTGAAATCGTTATTGGAAAAAGAGTGGCAGCAACTGCTGGCGGTGTTTGTATACCTCCTGAAGAAAGAGATGTAGGTTTTGTTTTTCAATCCTATGCTTTGTGGCCCCATATGACGGTCAAAGCCAATATTACCTTCCCTCTGGAACAAAAAGGGTTTACTGCTCTGCAAAGGGAGCAGCGAGTGGATGAAGCAATTATGAAATTCGGATTGCAGGAGCACCAGCATCGATACCCGGCGGAATTGTCAGGAGGCCAACGGCAGCGAGTGGCGCTGGCCCGGGCTCTGGTTGGGCAGCCGGCTCTATTGTTAATGGATGAACCATTATCCAGTCTGGATGTAGCTTTACGCAAAAGGATTCAGGATGAATTGTTGATTATGCATAAGGAATGGCAGCCGACAGTTCTTTATGTTACTCATGATCAAGATGAGGCGGTGAAATTGGCTGACCGTCTTATTGTGCTGAATGAAGGAAAAATCCAGCAGGCAGGAACGCCATATGATATTTTTCATTCTCCCAATAATTCTTTTGTGGCAAATTTCTTTGGTGAAGTGAATGAACTGGTTGGCAGTGTAGTCGAAAATCAGGGCAATGGATTAAGCTGCATAAGAATTGGTGACCATATATTCATTTTGGCACGGACACAGTCTTCTTTGACTAGTGGGGAAAGAGTGAGGGTATTTATCCGTCCCTCATGGGTGGATATACAGGAGCGAGAAGATATGTCCAATGCGCGTATTACGGACAGTCGCTTTATGGGAGCCTATACAGATTATTCACTAGAATGGCAAGGTATACCTTTGCGGGTATCCACTCAAAACACTATTTCCAAAAGAGTAGGTGACAGCATCTTCCTGAAAGTGAAAGATGCTTGGAGCATAAAGACAAGTGAATGATAAATATAAATGTAAGGAGAGTATGTATGACTTTGTCATTGGCAAAATGCCAAGCTATGCTGCCTTTGGATATGGCAAAAGCATCAGAAATTGTACAGGAGAGTTATCATTATTTGCTGGAAACAGCAGGGAATGTTGAAAAGATGTGTTTGCGTGAACGGGTACTAGATGTCCTGCATAACCCAGCGCCCAGCTTTCTCAGTGTATTGGATGAGAAGGATAAAACAGACATTCGCATGATGCTGAGGAATAAGAAACTGATAGAAGAAGGGATAAGCACATCCTTGTTATTTCCAACATGCGAAAATCCCAAAATCGCGCCCCAGCCCTTTTGGTGTGCGCCTGGCAGCAGTTATTTCAGGCATCATGCTTATCCTGGAGGATTGGCTGTACACACTGCTTTAAACCTCAGCATATCATTAAGCTTCTGCGATGGTTACAAAAAGGTATACCGCTGTCTGCCTGACCGAGACCTTGTGATTGCGGGACAAATTCTGCATGATTTTCAAAAACCGTGGGTTCTGCAATGGTGCCCTGACGGGAGCTGCACACCGCAGCCAGTAGTGGCAGGAACCGCAATGCACCATGTTTTTGGTTTGGCGGAAGCCATGTTTCGCGGTTTTGAACCGGAAATTGTGATTGCTCAGGCTTGCGCCCATCTTCCTCCTGGTACGGTTCCTTCTGTCAAACAAATAGCACTCTGGCTGGCGATCGCCTGTCATATTGCCGGCAAGGAGCCGGCAGCTTACGGAGTTGGTAAAAAAGGACTGCTCAGATTATTGCCTCCCGTTGAATGGTTTATTGTATACCAAGGGGATCAAAATTGGGTAGTAAGTATGCAGGCTGCTGCAGAAGTGATAGCCGCCATGCAGCGATATGCCCGTGAGATATACGGAATGGAAGAAAGTGAACTAAATACCTGGAATTTTAATGCACTGCGTAATTATGTTTTTTCACAAGTTACGGTACTGAGATTGTACGAAATACTATCTGGAAAAGGATATGATGAGTTTCAGCGCTGTGTGCAGGCTTTAGATTAAGAAATGAAAAAATATGCACAAGCTGCTTATATATATATTGAAAGCCCAACATCTGTTTGTTGGGCTTTTTTGGTGCAAAGATTTAAATTTTCTGCCAAGACCAGCATCGTTGCTGTTTTCTTAAAATTGCAGGATAAAAAGAGTGGCTTATTAAATATACTAAAGAATAAGTGTATCTTCTTCTTCTAAGAACACAGCTTAAACTTTTGTGAAAATAGAGGCTTAAGAAGAATGAACTGTTTTAATAGATAAGAATACTATAATTGATAGATACTTTTATGCTGAACGATGAAAGAGGGAATATAAAATGGAAATCAAGCACCCTGAATGGCTGCAGATAAAATCGGGTACACCTATATTATACGGTTACAATCAAGAGTGGTATAAGACTTCTTTTCAGAAGACGAGAGGCTGCGGACCTACAGCTGCTGCCATGCTGCTTTTGTATCTGAATAGACGTGAAGCTGGATCGTTGCCATATCAAAGCACCAGTATTTCCTCTATCACTCAGATTTTGGAGGATGTGTGGAATTTTGTAACTCCTGGGTGGCTGTTAGGGCTAAATAGTACTAAGAAATTCTGCAGGGGAGTAGAGGCTCTTGCAGCACATTATGGACTAAGCTGGCAATGTTGTGAACTAGGCCTTTCGGTGTTCAAGTGTAAGCGGCAATCACTTTCTCAGGTCGTAAAATTCTTGGAGGAAGGTCTTGCATCTGATTGTCCGATTGCATTTTTGAATTTGCAAAAAGGACGAGTAATATCTTTAGAGAGCTGGCATTGGATTGTGCTTGTGTCTTTGTCTTATAAAGAAAGTGAGGATCGTTATCTGGCAACTTGTTATGATGGGGGTCGTATACTTACTTTTGATTTAGGTCTTTGGCTAGAAACCAGCAAGCTTGGAGGCGGATTTGTATATATAATTGCTGAAAAGAGTCATGAAAAGAAATGATACTTATGAAGAAATGATAGGTATCTCATGAGATAGTACGATATTTAATTAAAAACATATTATTTACATGTTTTAACTGTCTACATAAGAAAGAATGCCTGAATCTGATGGTATAAACCAGGTTGTGAAATGGTAGACTATGGTATAATAAACCTAGGTTTTACGATAAAAAAGGAGATGTTCGATATGGGAGATAAAAGCCCAAAGAACAAGGAAAAAAAGAAGAAAAAAGCTGAAAAGAAGTCTCCACCAATTCAGGTATCTAAATCTGAATAATGATCTTTATGAAGCGCAACCACATTGCTGGTTGTGTTTTTTTGTTAGAGAAGCTTAAGGATTTGAGGACTGGAGTGCATTATAAGTTTTAGCTGAAATATCTGCCAAAAAATTGCTGGCATAAGGCTGCGGCTGTTTAGTTGTAGCATACAGACTGATTAAGATCACGTTTTGTCCGTCATCAATAATACCTACATCACATTGGACTCCTGGGAGTTCCCCAACTTTGTGCAGTACTTTTTTGCCTTGCAGGTATCGGGGGATTTCTTCTTTAAATATGGTATTGCTTAATTCTTCTTTTAAAATGGATGAAAACTCTCTGCCAAGATAGGTATCATTATAGATTGTCTCGAAAACCTGGGACATTTCATAAGGGGTTGTAACACTGTGGTAACCATATTCCTTGAAGGCTTCACGGCTATGGATTCTAGTACTGACAAGATGTAAGTCGTTTAGCACACGAGTAAGGGCATCCGGCTGTCTTGCTTCAATGATATCTAAAAGTTCATAAAAAGCAGGATTATCGCTAATAACTATCATTTGTTTGATACTCTCGTCATAATACCGTTTTTCGCTAGTCGAAGCATTGGTATATAGATATTTATAGACTGCAATTGCAACGATTAATTTATGGGTGGATGCTGTGGGAAAGATCATATTTTCGTTAAATTGAAGAGTTTGATTCGTTTTAAGGTTCCGTGCATATAGCCCCACTTCGCCATTAAACTGTTTTAATTCATTAATAAGCTGCAAAGAAGATTCTTGGTTAGGCAATGGCTGGCTGGTAATCGGTGCTGGTGTTTCTACATCAGGTTTTTTCTGAGGAGTATTTAAGGAACTGCAAGCACTGAGTAAAAGTAGTAATATCATGGAAAAAAATATGAATATGGCCTTGTTCATCTTGTCATCTCCTAGAATAGAAATAGTTCTTTTTATTTAAGAATCTAACGAATACACTATAGGGGAGTATCCTCCATTAAAGGGAAAAATATACTGGCAATGGTTGTTAATGGTACATTTGATCAGCCGGATGCAAAAGAAAGTAGAAAGTAGTGTAGTGCGGTGCTACACTACTTTCTACTTTTCTGTAGTGGAGAAAGTAAAGAAAAAGCGGATTCCGGAGTGAAGTGTAGTGGCATGGATCTTGCATAATAATATAGCTGAATTCTAATAATGGGGAAATACACTTCTCAAGAGGTTCGATATTTCTAGAAAGGAGTTGCTTGCATGAAGAAAAAAGTCCTGATAGGATCAAGAGAGCGCTCACGCTCGCTAGAAGCTATGGAAATTTTGAATGCACAAGGTTATGAACTAGTATTAAATCCTTATGATCGTGCATTAACTGAGGACGAGCTCCTAGAGATGATTAAGGGAGTCGAGGGTATGATTGCAGGAAGTGAAAAAGTCACAGCAGCAGTTATTGCTGCAGGGGCTCCGACACTTAAGGTCATTGCTAAACAAGGCGTGGGATATAACACAATTGATGTGGATGCTGCGAAGGAACATGGCGTGGCAGTTACGATTACTCCTGGGGCCAACAGTAAGTCTGTGGCTGATTTGGCAATGGGGCTAATCATGGCAATCGCTCGGCAAATTCCACAGATGGATGTTTCCATACGAAATGGAGGCTGGTATCGCCATACTGGTGTTGAACTGGGAGGAAAAGTTCTGGGTATCATTGGAATGGGTAATATTGGTGGGGAAGTAGCCAAACGTGCTCATGGCTTTGGTATGAAAATTCTTGCCTATGATGTATACCCCAGACAAGAGTTTATTGACAAGTACGGTGTAACCTATTTACCTTTAGATGAAATATTTACAAAGGCGGATTTTGTCTCCCTGCATGCACCTGCAATGGCACAAACTGTTGGTATGATTAATATAGAGCGGCTTTCCAAGATGAAAAAAAACTCTTATATTATTAATACGGCTAGAGGAGAGCTAATTGTCGAAGAGGATTTATATAAGGCGCTAACGCAAGGACTCATTGCCGGAGCTGCTTTGGATGTGTTTGCTCAGGAACCGCCAAAAGATTCGCCTTTGATGGAACTGAAAAATATAATTTTTACCTCTCATGCTGGTGCGTATACCAATGAAGCAATTGTAGGCGCTGGTGTCATGGCAGCAGAAGAAGTAGTACGAGTTTTATCCGGCTCTGAGCCTAAATATTCAGTTATCAAGTAATACTTTAAAATTAGGAGGAATTAACGATGAGTAAAAAGTTTGAAAATTTACGTAAAATAATTGATGGTGGTATTGTAGTGATTATCCGCAGCGATAATACTGAGGAAGCGCAAAAAATTGCTGAAGCCTGCATTAAAGGCGGAGTTGGAGCAGTAGAGGTTACGATGAGTGTGCCTGGAGCATTGAAAATAATCGAATCTTTATCTCAAACCTATAAAAATGGTGAAGTTGTTATCGGTGCAGGAACTATTTTAGATGCAGAAACAGCAAGAGCAGCCATTTTAGCTGGAGCTGAGCTTTTAGTTAGCCCTCACTTAAATGCTGATATGGTGAAAGTAAGCAACCGCTATCAGGCTATATCTATCGTTGGAGCGATGACTCCTAAAGATGTCATAGAAACCCTGGAAGCTGGTGCTGATATGGTGAAGCTATTCCCTGCAGATTTCTTAGGCGTACAGTATGTAAAGACCATCAAAGCACCGATTCCCCAGGCATCCATTGTCCCAACTGGCGGAGCAACACCGCAAAATGTACATGAGTGGATTCATGCAGGCTGCGATGCGATCGGTGTAGGCAGCTACGTGACAAAAGCTCATAAAAAAGATGGTGACTATAATAAAGTTACATTGGCAGCCAGAGAGTTTGTAGAGGCAATTCAAAAGGCACGTCAACAAGGTAAGTAAAGAAAGTGTTAGATAAGGAGGCGATTATCGTGTCAGATTCCAATAACGAATTAGATGAACGTATCCCAGGTATCGTTATTGTGACTCATGGAAAATTTGGCGAAGAATTAGTGAAAAGTGCTGAAATGATCATGGGGCCAATGGAAAGTGTAAGAGCATTATCTTTGATGCCAGGCATGGAACCGGCTGATTTTATGGCTGAGATTAATCAAGTATTGGAGTCCATGGCTGACGGATCTTTGCTGATCAGCGATTTATTTGGCGGTACTCCGGCTAATGTTTCCGCAGCTATTTCAACGACTAGAAAAGTAAGCGCAGTTGCTGGTTTAAGTCTTGCTATGGTTATTGAAGCCGTAACTGCCCGGATAGGACTGCGAGGAGAAGCATTGGCAAAGGCGGTAATTCAGGCAGGGCGAGAAGGATGCCAAAACATCCTGGTTGAAGTGCAGGAATTAGATAGTTTGTGAAATCAATTATGGGAGATTTTCAGTAAAAATTCAAAAACCATTAGGAAGGATGAAATATATGGCTAAACTTTCTTTAATCAGAATCGACTTTCGCCTGATCCATGGACAGGTAGTGGCGAAGTGGCTAAAAACAATTCAAGCTACTAAAATCATTGTTGTCAATAATACCTTGGCGAAGGATCCGGTAATGAGTAACATCTATAAAATGGCTACACCTGCTGACGTAAAATGCAGTGTAGTGGGGATTGACACATTCATAGCAGCATGGAACAAAAATAAGCTGGGCGAAGGGAATGCTCTGGTTTTATTTAAAGATGTTCACACGACACTTGAAGTCTGGAAAAAAGGTTTTCCTATTGAACAACTGCAAATTGGCGGACTGGGGGCAGGCCCGGGGAGAAAAGCCGTTTATCTCAATATGACATTAAATCCAGAGGACGCAGCTATGTTAACAGAGATGAGCAGCGGAGGCGTAAACGTATTCTTTCAGGCGACTCCAGAAGACAAGCCGATGGAATACGAAAAAGTAATGGAAAGCGTAAGTTTTTAACTAATAAGTAAGGAGGAGAATTTATGATTCAAGCTATTTTTGTAGGATTGCTTGCTTGGGCGCAATCTTCATCGAACCCTATAGGGTGGTGGCTAATTAGAGAACCGCTGATGGCAGGTTTTTGGGTGGGACTGATTTATGGAAAACCCGTGGAAGGATTGATCATTGGGGCAGCAATCAATGTAGCTTTTTTAGGTTGGAACAGTACAGGGGGAGCAAACCCCTCAGATCTTTATTCAGCAGGACTGCTGGGTACGGCAGTAGCAATACAAAGTAATATGAGTACGGAACAGGCAGTTGTAGTGGCTGTTTCCATCGGAGTTATTGGTAATTATGCTTGGATTTTGTTTATGTCTATTAATTCCATGTGGCCTTCCATACAGGATAAATATGCAGAAAAGGGCGATGTTCGAGGCATTATGTTGATGCAGGCGATACCTTCCCAGGCTGTTGTAATACTAGTAAGAGGAATTCCAGCCTTTTTGGCGGCATACTATGGTCCAACTGTCATTGATGGATTATTGGCCGCAGTACCAGCTTGGGGGATCGCTGGATTTAATACTGTCGGCAAAGTACTGCCGGCTGTAGGGGTGGCCATGCTGTTGAAATATATGGCTCGGAAAGATTTGTTGGTCTTTTTTGGTCTTGGTTTTGCAGTAAGTGCTTATATGGGAATGAATAATTTATTATTTGCAGCTTTAATTGGTGCTGCGATGGGGTATATATACATTTCGTTGCAGCCAAAAGAGGTCCCAGCTGGTATGAGCGAGGAGGATGAAATATAATGGCAGAGAAAGTAGAAACAGGAGTCGCATTAACCCCTAAAGATATTGAAATGGCCACATTGCGTTGGTGGTTAATGAGCCATTTATCCTATAACTATCAGAGAATGCAGGCTGGAGGCTTTGCATCTATGATTGGTCCAATTATACAAAAATTATATCCAGATAAGCCAGAGGAAGTAATCGCGGGCCTAAAGAGGCACATGATGTTTTTCAATACGGAACCTCGCTGGGGAGCTGTTATTCATGGCATAACCATTGCATTGGAGGAACAAAAAGCCAAGGGTGAAGATATTTCAGAAGAAACGATTATTGATTTAAAGAGCTCGTTAATGGGACCTTTGGCGGGAATTGGCGATACGATATCAGGGGCACTCTACAAACCTGTTTTACTAGGTATTTGCCTTGGCTGGGCATCTACTGGCAGTTTTTTAGGGCCTTTGGTATTTGCAATTGGTATGCTGGGATATGATTACACCATCACGCGTCTAAGCATCCGTAAAGGTTATCAATTGGGAACAACTGCAGTAACAACCATACTGGAAGGCGGATTATTTAAAAAATTAACCACTTTCTTCTCTATCATGGGTCTATTTGTATTAGGAATTATGGTTTGTAAGTTTATAACCGTTGATATTGCTTTGCAGACAGTAGTAGCGGGTAAGAAAATTGTCTTTAAAGAATTATTTGACCAGATCGTACCAAAAGCATTGCCTTTATTACTGACTATTGTAAGCTGGCGAGCGATTATGAAAGGATATCGCGTTATTAACGTTCTCTTAAGTTTGTTTGCTTTTGCCTTGATTGGCGGAGCATTAGGAATTATTAAATAAATCACGGACACATGGATTCATAATGAGGAGTTAAGAGGAGATTCTTGTATGAGCAGCGAGAAAAATCTATTTTCTGTTAGTTCATTGCATCAATTTGTTGTGCAGGTACTGGTGAAAGCTGGTGTACCAGTTGCAGACAGTGAGATTGTTGCTGACAACCTTTTAAAGGCTGATTTGTGGGGTGTTAGTACACATGGAATCAGCCGCTTCCCTCGTTATCTTACGAGGATAAAGGATGGATCGATAAATTCTCGGCCTGTTATTACCATCAACAAACTCTGGCCTGCACTGCTTGCGGTGGACGGCAATAATGGGCTGGGTTCGGTGGTTACGGTCAAGGCAATGGAGGCGGCAATGAAAGCAGCAGACAGCTTTGGCTTGTGTGCTGTAGGTGTCAGAGGGAGCAATCACTTTGGAACGGCAGGGTTTTATTGCGATCTGGCAGCAAAACGTAATTTCCTTGCCATTGTTTTAACAAATGCACTATCGGCAATTCCTCCTTGGGGCGGTAAGGAAGCTTATCTTGGTACAAATCCCATTGCGATAGGGTTTCCCCGTTTAGCCCAAAATCCAGTTATTATTGATTTAGCTACTAGTATTGTTGCGAGAGGAAAAATTATTACAGCCGCAAAGCAGGGGCTAGTGATTCCTGAAGGCTGGGCACTGGATAAAGAAGGACGTCCGACCACAAATGCCGAAGAAGCACTGCTAGGGATGATTTTGCCAATGGCTGGTCCTAAAGGCTACGCATTGGCACTTGCGGTTGATCACTTAAGCGGCGTACTGACAGGAGCTGCTTTTGGTCAAGATGTTGCATCATATAAAGGCACACATAATCAGGCTGACGTTGGACATCTTATTATTGTGATAAAAATCGATGGGTTTATCAGCACGGCTGACTACTATGAACGTACGTAAAAATTTTGTGAG
>CAMKSY010000098.1 GCA_946415545.1 uncultured Pelosinus sp.
CCTTCTAGCTGAACGAGATCTGCTACCACTTCTTCTCCTACCGTCCAAGCCCGAGAAAATTCTTCTTGCGTCATAGCCTCCTCTTTTATAAAATTTTTCGTTCCAAAGGCCACTTTATGATGAATGCCAGCTTCATTCCCATTATTAATACCAATATCAATCACACTGTAAGGTATTTGATTGCATTGGCAAAAACAACTTATCGTCGCTTTGCCGTCTGCCATATTCTTGGCTTGCAGATAGGTAATTTCCCCAGGGTAATTGACAACACCTTCTTGAATAATTCCATTATCTGCTGCAAAGATGATATGGTGGGGCTTCATCTCCGAGTGAATTTCTCCCCATGCCATTATCACCTTCTTGAGGTGCTTTTCTAATTTTCCTAAACTCTGAGGTGGCTTAGCTGCTCCATTCAGCAATTCATCCACTCTGGTTTCCAAGTCCATATCTGCCCCTCCTAAATGATAATAGATAAGAAAAGCGTTAACACATTCTTTAAACCTATAAAACAGAATCGAACCACAGAGGCGCAGAGAACACTGAGAAAAGATAGATATTTTCTCTTTGGTCCTCTGCGGATTCTCTGTGCTCTTTGTGTTTAACGTCTCCTCTAGCCGCTGATATGAAAGCACAAAAATACCTAGCCCAAAAGGCTAGGTATTTTATATAAAAATCCCATCCTTCTGGCATTACCCTTACGCGAGAGTAGATGACAGCCATAACAGGCAGGTCTCCTGACTTGCGGATCTATAAAATTCCTGCGCCTTCCTGGTTTTCCAGTGGCATTTGCAGGACTTTCTCCCCGATTACAGTGGCGCGACCGCGTCGTTTAAGGAATATACTTCCCTTCCGAACTTCCCTATTCTCCTCTAGTTAAAGAGGCACCTGTTTGGTGGCAATTTATTTTGTTATCACAATAGTACTACAGTTTATCTCATTCTCCTATCTACTATTCGGAGATGAGCAATATAATCAAGTAGTTCGTAAAAAAAATCCCATTTATCCTGCATTAACAATCTTTGGCGTGCCAAGTGTCATTTACTAACGCTACTACTGCCCGATTATCAAAGTATTCAATAATATTGATTGCTGAGCTATCCTGGCGCATAGACCACATTTTATCTAGACCGACTCCCAATGCAGCACAAAGCAGCACTCTCATGGTTCCTCCGTGGGAAACAAGCACAATGGTTTGCTCTTGATGTTCTTTAACACACTCTTGAAGTGCGTGAGTTACACGCTTTTTAACAGCCTGAAAGCTTTCCCCTTGTGGGGGACCGATTTCACCAGGATTAGAATACATTGCAGTTAAGATTTCCGACCACTCTGCCATAATATCTTGATAGGTAAGTCCTTCCCAGATGCCAAAATTAATTTCGCGAAATTCTGGCTTCATGATAACGGGCAATCCATGATAGTCAGCAATAGCCTCAGCAGTCTGCTGTGCTCGCAATAAATCACTGCTATAAATTGCATTTATTTTTTCATTTGCTAATCGTTTTGCTACTAGATTTCCCTGTTTTATTCCTCTTTCATTTAATGAAATATCACTATGTCCTTGATATTTCCCTTCTTGATTCCAGGAAGTCTGACCGTGGCGTACAAAAATTACCCGAGTCAAAAAATCACCTTCTTTATCTATGAATAAATAACAATACCAACAAGGTAACAATTTCTGTCAATTCAATCGTTGCCCCATATACATCGCCTGTTAAACCTCCGAGACGTTTACTAACATACTCAGAAAGAAGAAACGCAAAACTTATACCAATAACGCCACTAATAATTGCAATTTTACCCAAAGGAATCAGCAGCAGCGCTGCTAATATTCCTGCCACACAAAGGGTATACTTATGTGAAGATTGATAAAATGCTTTTCCCAGCCCTTCAGTTCTTGCATAAGGATAGAATGTTATCGGAATGACAACGGCTGTCCGTCCTACAATCGGCATAACTAAAATCGCTAAGGGCAGCAGCCTCGTATCCATATCCATAAGTAAAGAATATTTTACAAAGATTAGCAGACAAAAAGACATAGCACCAAAAGCACCGACTCTGCTGTCTTTCATTATCTCTAACATTTTTTCACGAGGTTTTCCTGAAAAAACACCGTCAATGGTATCCATTAACCCATCACAGTGCAGACCCCCAGTCAATATGATTTCAAATACAATCAATCCGATTGCTAAAAGGTGCATAGGAATATGTAATCCCCATAGCCCTTGCACTGCATATACAATACCAGCTAAAAGCGAACCAATAATCCCGCCGATAAGCGGAAAATATTTAACACTCTGACTGAAGCTATTTGACGACCATTGGGTTTGCGCTTTAATTGGAATTCGTGTTAAAAATTGAAACCCAGTAATAAAATCGCCAATCACATTTCCAAACAATCTTTTAGCCTCCTTCATACCCTTGCTGCACGTTTATTACTAATCATTCCGTAATGTAAAGTTCCTTTCCTTCTTCTATTTACACATTCAGCAATATTTTTTCGTAAGACGTTAATAAAATTCCATAGTTTCATTTTCTCTTGCAACTGGCAAATAAACATCATCTATAGGTTCTCCCTTGTTATGTTGTATTGATTTATTGCTCAATCACGAAAACCAGCCGTAATAGACCTTGCTGAAATAAAATAGCAATGTTATGGTTATTTTAACTATGCTGATATAAGGAGGCTCCAGAAGAACTATGAACAAAAAAGTCATTGAATATTTTATGACGCCTATCAGTATTTTAGGCTTTGGCTGCTTGGATCAAATCATAAACTACATAAAGCCCATGGCATTTCGCAAGGCACTTATTGTAAGCGATAAAATACTAGTAGAAATGAAATTAATTGATAAATTAACAGATATTTTAAAAAGTGCGGGTATATTTTACATTATCCATGATGACGTTTCCCCTAATCCAACAATTCCGCAAGTAGATTATGGTTTAAAATTATTTCAGGATAATGGTTGTGATTTTTTGATCTCTTTTGGTGGAGGCTCACCTCATGATTGTGCTAAGGCCATTGCTTTACTCGCAACCAATGGGGGGGAGATCAAAAAATATGTAGGACTTAATAAATCTAAGAAAACCTCTGCACCTCTAATTGCTGTCAATACAACTGCCGGCACTGGCAGTGAATTAACTCGTTTTTGTGTAATTACGGATGAAATAAATCACATTAAAATGACAATTACGGATTGGCATGTAACTCCAATAATCGCTGTAAATGATGCAGAGCTAATGTTAGGAATGCCGCCCAGCCTTACTGCTGCTACAGGAATGGATGCATTGACTCATGCGATTGAAGCCTATGTATCTACCAATGCCACCCCCGTCACAGACTGTAAAGCTCTAAAAGCGATTGAACTCATTGCAGGTTATCTTAAGGCTGCTTTTTTAAATGGTAGCGATGTACATGCAAGAGAAATGATGGTTTATGCTGAATATTTAGCTGGAATTGCCTTTAATAATGCCAGCTTAGGCTATGTACATGCTCTAGCTCATCAACTAGGCGGAATGTATAGCCTGCCTCATGGCTTAGCCAATTCAATCATGCTGCCTTATGTAGCCGACTATAATCGCCATGCCGTACCCCAGCACTATGCTGCTATTGCCCGTGCTTTAGGCAAGGATACGAAAGATCGATCTGACGAAGCTGCAGCTTTACTGGCAGTAACTGCAATTAAGGAACTCATTCAGGATCTTAATATACCTAAGACTCTTTCTGAAGTACGGGGATTTAATGAAAAAGATATTCCAACCCTTGCAGCAAACGCTCTAAAAGACATTTGCTGCGTAACCAATCCTCGCCAAGGCTCTCAGGAGGAAATTGAAGGTATCCTCAAATCTGCCATCTAAAGAAAATACTTGCCTCTAATCATTAAGAACATTTCCCATGCAATCTCTTTTATGTTGATCATTGCAAAACAATAATATTCCATGGAGACACAAAATAATACAAAGGGAATTGTAATCTTTTATCCAATAAAAGCAATAGACTAAATCGAAAAAGGATTGGGAGGAAATTTTATGTGGCTTGGCAAAGTAGTCGGAACTGTTGTGGCCCCGACTAAAAATGAAAGTTTAATCGGCAATAAATTATTAGTAGTTCAGCCCTTAAATTTAGACGGAATGAACACCATCAGTCTGCAAGTTGCAGTCGATACTGTCGGAGCAGGCAATAGCGATACGGTACTAATATCTACCGGAAGCTCTGCACGGCGGGTAATGAATAACGACAATAGCGCAGTTGATGCAGCCATTGTCGGGATTGTAGAAAACATTGATTTAGAAGGTATTTCTAAGGCACAATATTGGGTGCAAAAGGGCTAATAGGAGAAGATTATGCTGACAACCTACAAAACATTGCAAGACAAGCTCCAGGAAATTTCATGGGACCCCACTGAAAAAGGAGTTTGGATAAAGCTCATCGACCCAACAACAGAAGAAATCTTAGAACTGTCAGCTGCCGCTCAAATCCCTGAATACTTCTTTCGCTTTGCAAGCGATGAAGATGACTGCCCTAGAATCATATTAGGACAAAATTGTATTCTTGCTATTATTCACGTACCCCTTTCTCTCGGCGAGGATCGTTATGAAACGTCCCCTCTTAGCATTATACTAACTCCAAATATAACGATCACCATCAGTGATCCTTTAGTACAAGTGCTCCCTGAACATAACGATCGAAGCCGTTTCTTATTTGATACTGCCAGGAGAACCCAATTTTTCTTTCAAATCTTATATCATGCAGATACTGTCTTTTTAAAATACATACGCCAAATCCGCACACGGACAGATGAAATTGAACTTAATTTACGTAAATCAACTACCAATGAAGAAGTCTTTCAGCTCCTTGACCTGGAAAAAGGACTCACCTATTTTACCGCTGCTTTGCGAGGCAATGTAATTGTGGCTGAAACAATTCTTCGTATGCGCTCAGACCCACAAATGCGCCCTTTACTGCAGATGCATGAAGAGGATGAAGATGTCTTAGAAAGTGTTATAATTGAAAATAAACGAGCCTTAGAACTCGTACAGACCTATAGTGAAATTCTAAGCAGTATGATGGATGCCTTTTCTTCTGTCATCAATAACAATCTAAATCATATTATGAAATTTTTGGCTTCTGCGACCATATTGATTTCTATTCCTACGATGATTTCAAGCTTTTGGAGCATGACCCTTCCTGTACCGGGAAATGATACAACGATAGGCTTTTGGCTTGTCTTGCTTTTTGCTCTTACTACTAGCTGCTGCGTTGGTCTCTATCTTAGAAAAAAAGGAATTCTTTAATGCAGGAAAGATAGACCAGTATCTAGAAATCCTGTGGTAATCAAAAAGGAGGTTTTACAATCATGACAAAAAAGATCTTATTGTTAACAGGTGACTGCGCAGAAGACTATGAAGTGAAAGTACCTCAACAGGCATTAATGATGCTAGGCTATCAAGTAGATGTCGCCGCTCCAAACAAAAAAGCAGGCGATACCTTACAGCTAGTCGTACATGATTTTGTAAATCTAGATACCTATATTGAATTAACTGGTCATCGTATCCCTGTAGATATAGCTGCTGCTGATGTAAATCCTGATGATTATATCGGCCTTGTCATTCCAGGTGGACGGGCACCTGAATATATTAGAATGTATGATGAAAGTATTGCTATCGTTCAAGCATTTTTCACAGCCGATAAACCTGTTGCCGCTGTTTGTCACGGTACGCAGCTCCTCGCTGCTGCTGATGTTTTATCGAATCGCAGTGTTACCTCTTACCCCGCCTGCTCTGCTGAATGCCGTCTTGCAGGAGCCACATGGCAAGATCAGCCCGTTGTCACCTGCGGCAAATTAGTCACCGCTCAAGCATGGCCTAATCATCCTGCTTGGCTCAAAGCTTTTGTTGATTTACTAGGTGCTCAGATTACAATTTAATTCTGAAGGCATCAGCAGCATGCTGGTGCCTTTATTTTTTTTATATTTCATATTTTTATACATCAAAACACGTCCACAGATAGGACGTATTTTCCACCTATAGTGTACTATTAGTGAAATTATTACCTTAATGTAATCTTTTTGTAATTCATATTTGTTATAATTGTTTTACTATAAAGTACTTGAGTTTCTTTTCACAATCTCAATTCATCTCAAATGTAAATAGTCCTATTCTTGAGACTGATTGCCTCCTTTCAAAAAGAATGATAGAATAAATTGTCTTCTGTGAGAAGACAATTTGAAAGGAGAGATATATGTATGACGACCCAAGATGATGCAAAAAAACTTCGATGGTATAATCTTGCACTCATGGTATTTGTTATGGTTTGGGGTTTCGGCAATGTTGTTAATAACTATGCCAACCAAGGACTCACAGTAATCGTTTCATGGATACTCATTATTTCACTTTATTTTGTTCCGTACGTACTCATGGTTGGAGAAATGGGTTCGACATTTCAAGAAGGTAAAGCAGGTGTCAGTACTTGGGTAGCTTCTACCATGGGACCATTGCTTGCCTATTTAGCCGGCTGGACTTATTGGGTAGTGCACGTTCCCTATCTTGCTCAGAAACCACAGCAAATTTTAATTGCCTTAGGGTGGAGTGTGTATCAAAACGGAACTTTTATTAAAACCTTCACTCCCATGGTACTACAGCTTACAACGTTGGTATTATTCCTCTTTTTTATGTGGATTGCATCCCGAGGTATTACATCCTTAAAACGCATAGGCATGGTTGCTGGTACTTCAATGTTGATTATGTCATTTATGTATGTACTCTTAATGCTGGCAGCGCCTTCTCTTAGAGGAGTTTCCATAGCTACCACGGATTTAAGCTTACATACCTTTATTCCCAATTTTGACTTTACCTATTTTACCACGATTTCCATGCTGGTTTTTGCGGTAGGCGGATGTGAGAAGATTTCGCCTTATGTAAAAAATACCTTCAATGCAAGTAAAGAGTTTCCTAGAGCCATGATCATAATGGCAGTTTTAGTTGCCCTCTCAGCACTTTTAGGTTCCCTTGCCATGGGCATGATGTTTGATTCCAATAATATTCCAAAAGATTTAAAAATGAATGGCCCATATTATGCTTTTAAATTATTAGGAGAGTATTATGGTGTTGGCAACTTATTCCTTGTTTTATATGCAATTGCAAACTTTCTTACTCATACCTCTGCATTGATATTTTCCATTGATGCACCACTTAAAGTATTGTTAGCAGAGACCGATCCCAAATACATTCCTAATGTCTTAAGCAAAACCAATAAGTTTGGTGCTCCAATTAATGGCTATAAAATGACGGCGGTATTAGTCAGTACCATTATTATCATTCCCGCACTGGGAATTGGTAATATGAATGATCTCTATAACTGGTTACTCGATTTAAACTCGATCGTAATGCCGCTTCGCTATCTGTGGGTATTTGCAGCATATGTAGCTGTTCGCCGTCTTATCGGTCAGTTTTCTTCTGATTATACATTTTTAAAAAATTCTTTCTTAGCAAGAGCAATTGGCTTATGGTGCTTCCTCTTTACCGCTTTCGCCTGTATTATGGGTATGTTCCCGAAAGGCGTGCAGCTTTATACTTCACAATGGTATTTCCAATTATCCCTTAATCTATTGACCCCTTTCGTCCTGTTAGGCTTAGGGCTCATACTTCCTTCAATTGCTAAATGGAGTAACCGAAAAGATACTAAAACAATTTCAAACTAAAAAGAAAGAAGCTGTTATGCAACAATCATAGCAGCTTCTTCATTTTTAAATTAGCAGCACTAATGCTATAATGATTTTAAAAGAAGATGAATACTCTTTTAAATGACTGCTAAAAGGTTATCCTAATAAAATAAGTATGAGGTGAATAAAATGAATCCTTCGAAAGCAAAAATTACTTACTTATTCCATAGTGGCTATGCTGTAGAAACGTTAAATCATTTTATTATTTTCGATTATTATCAGCCTTTTTCCGGTAATAATCTTGGTATCGCTGATGGGGTGATTACCAGTGAATTTCTAAAGAACAAAAAAAATGTACTGGTGTTTTCTTCCCATGCCCATGCCGATCACTTTGATCCAACGATACTAAAGTGGGGAGAAGACAACCCCAATATTCATTACATATTCAGCAGCGATATAAAGGCTAAAAGTGACAGCCAGCATCTTAAGATTGTTTCTGCATATGAAAAGCTGAGCGTTGACAATATCGACATTGAAACCTTTGGCTCCACAGATCAGGGTATTTCCTTTCTCATTCAGGCCGATGGTATATCGATCTTCCACGCAGGAGATCTGAACTGGTGGCATTGGTCGGGAGAGGCAAAAGAAGAGCGAGATTATGCTGAGAAAATCTTCAAGGCAGAAATGACACATATCGAGGGAAAGAAAGTAGATGTTGCTTTCTTTCCTGTAGATCGTCGTCTAGAAGAAGCATATTCCATGGGAGCAGAGTATTTTGCTGAAAAAGTAAAGCCTAAACTATTACTGCCCATGCATTTTGGCAACGACTACGGTGCCAGCTCGGAATTTACCCAAAGAGCCAAGCTATTGGGAATTACTACAGCCCAAATTAGTCATAAAGGGCAAGAAATCATTTTTTCATAAGATAAGTGGAATAAACCGCTCTAAATGTCCTATTTATTGGAAATGAAAGTTTTAGAGCGGTTTCATCATCGGATAAATAGTTCTCTTATTACGTGGCACACTATTCATAATGAAGACTCATTTTTTCCGCTAAACACGTAATTATCGAGGAGGTATATGATTCATTATGAAAAAAAGCAAGCCTGCCTATGCTCCCAATAAAAGAGGCTTTTTTGAGCAAAAGCCTCGATTTATGAAATCCTACTCTCAAAAAGATTATACATTATTGCCCGATCCAGTACGAGATCCCATTGTATCAAACAACATTTCCAATGTAGAATTTGATTATACCTATGACCGGGGAGAACAAATATAAAGAACCTTACAATTATACAAAATGGGTGCGAAGAATGATTCTTCGCACCCATTTTGTTAAAGGAACATTAATCCGTCATTGCAATCATGGCGGACTTGAACCTCTTTTTATCAATATCTCGCAATCGTCTTTTTGCTTATTCTTTCATATAGTCAGCACTTGTTAAGGTAGCTCTCACTACTACGATTTTCAGACTGTACTTTGCCCATAATAAGCATTTTTCCCATGCTTTCTTAGAAAATGCTTATCAAGCAGCACCTGATCAATTGCTTGAATTTCTTTATTTAAGGCACAAGTATGAAGAGCCATTTTAGCAAGCTCCTCTAATACTACGCCATGATACACAGCTTCATGAGCATCTTTCCCCCAGGAAAATGGGCCATGATTTGCTACTAAAATTCCCGGAACATGAGCAGGAACTCTTTCCTTCATTGTTTCTACAATCACGTTTCCGGTTTCATCTTCATAGTTTCCTTCGATTTCCGCTGATTTTAACTTACGAGTACATGGAACCTCACCATAAAAATAATCTGCATGAGTGGTACCGAATGTTGGAATTCCTCTGCCGGCTTGGGACCAAATCGTAGCATATGTAGAATGGGTATGAACAATGCCTCCAATACCAGAAAATTCCCGATATAACACTAAATGTGTGGGAGTATCAGATGAAGGGCGAAGCCTTCCTTCCACTTGCTTTCCTGACAAATCCATTACTACCATATCCTTGGGTTCTAATTTCTCATACTCAACACCGCTGGGCTTAATAACAACCAATCCGCTTTCCTTGTCAAAGCCGCTTGCATTACCCCAAGTATATAAGACCAGTCCTCTTTTTTGCAGTTCTAAGTTAGCTTGCCATACTTGCACTTTAAGTTGCTCCAGCAAGTGACACCCTCTCCTTCCACTTTTTGTATAAAGAACATTTTCCTCTGTAGAGTTACCTTCAAAAAAGATTATAAATAATACGTAGCAGTAATCATTTCTGCTACTTCTTCCAAGAGTCCTAAATCATCCAGCATTTGCATCACACCGAACCGCTGACGAATTTCTTTTGCCGTAATCAGGCTTAAGCGGAAGGATTCCCTATCCAGCTTAAGATCTAAGGGCCCTAGGTGTGATCCTGCGTCTTCCATCATTTTACGATAAGAAGATGGGGAAGGCATTTTTAAGAAAACCTCTTCTTTCATCAGCTCCCATTTATCTACAATATGCCAGGCAGCTTGTTCGCGAGCCGCTTCATTAAAATTCACATATGGTTCCTTCTGTTTGATAATTTGAGGTGCGACATCGCCAAATAATTGCTTTATATGGCTTTCCCATTTTTCACGAGTAAATGCTCTAAACTTCCCATCCGCATATACTTTATGTATATCCAACTGTAATAAATATTGGTATACATGAAGAATAATTTCCGTCCCTATCCCTACTTGATTGCCATGTAAGTGGGTTTCCTTCCCACGAATAAGTCCCAACATCTCCCAGGTATGAGACAAAAGATGCTCTTCACCTGAAGCTGGGCGGGAACTTCCTGTCATCCCAATGCACATACCCGATAAAATTAGCCCTTCAATAATACTGCGAATGGACTCTGGCGACCTTGTCATAATACCAGGTGCACTGGTTACACACTGTTCAACAGCCTTTTCTACCAACTGGGCTGTAATCTCGCAATAGTATTCATCATGCAGAATACTGGCTAATTTCCAATCTGCCAAAGCACTGTATTTTCCTACAATATCGCCCAGTCCTGCATGAATCATATGGAATGGCGCCTTTTTCATAATACTAAGATCTGCAATGATGGAATATGGATACACTGCATTATAAGTAACCTTAACACCTTTAGTAATCATCGGTGACACCATGGAAGCATACCCATCCATAGACGGCGCAGTACAAACTACAATATAGGGAATTTTTGTTTCAAAACTGACATAGCGGGTTATATCATTCAGCGTTCCCGATCCCACGACGATAATTCCTGTAATATCTGAACTCATGGCTGATCGCAGTTGCTCTACTGAAGCTTCGTCCGGATGAAGATGAGGATTGGAAAAAATCATTTTTTTCAGCTGAAAGGTCTTGCTAAGAATGTCTTCAACCTCTCTTCCTCCCGCCTCGTAGGTATTACAATCGGCAACCAACAGCAATGTCCCCTTTGAAAAGGGTTGCAAAGAATCGACAATATCTGTAAGGATGTGATTACCAATGCGAACCTCGTTAATATCAATACTATGAGTTTTTCCGCAGGAACACACGAATTCCAAGCCTGCCAACTCCTGCGGATCTTTTTGCAATAATTCATTCATATCACGAACCACCCCGTATTCTTATTTATATAACTTGTATAAAAGATTGCTGCAAGGAGCTAGCTGGTGCTTCTTGCAGCACTTCTTTTACATTTAACATACTTCTTGTAAAGCATCCTTTACTTCTTTAAGAGAGTCAAAGATCAGGGTTGGCTGTATGTCTGATCCCTGTAAATCCTGCAATTTGGTTTCCCCGGATAATACAAGAATCGTAATCGCATCATTGTTTTGGCCGATAGCGATATCTGTATACAATCGATCTCCTACAAAAGCAATCTCCTCTGCCTTAAGTCCAGTTTGATTTAAAATATATTGCAGGGTATGAATGGATGGTTTGCCAAAATACTCTGGTTTTACTCCCGTAGATGCTGTAATCATCGCACAAATTGACCCACAGTCAGGGATAAAGCCATTTTCAATCGGGCAATTAAAATCCGGATGTACCCCTAGAAAAACCGCACCATTTCTAATAAACTTGCAAGCTTTCGACACATTCTCATACACTAAGGATGTATCGAAACCAACCACAACAACATCCGGATCCTCTTCTACTACATTAATATCAGCGCAAATAAAATCACTTTTCAAATATTCATTACCTAGAACAAAAACTTTTTTATCCTGCATTGTATTTTGTATATGATTGATGATAACCTGATTGGAAATCAACATCATATCATCTTTCGCAGCATACCCCATACTTCTAATCTTCTTTAAATAAAATTTTGCATTTTTCGATGAATTATTGGTAAAAAATTTGAATTGTATGTTTTTTTCTCCTAAGATTTCTAAAAAATCCATTGAACCATCTAGCACTTTTTTTCCTAAGTAAACAGTTCCATCTAAATCAAGAATAAAGCACTTTATCTGTTTTAATACCTGTACGTTATCCACCCTGCATCTCCTTTCTGCCCTTTATGTATCTATGCAGATATTTCTGTTTTTGCTTCTTCCGCTGTATTTCTTAGAGCATTTTGATCCAAATAATCATATACAGCTTCTTTGTTTTTTCTGAACAAGACGTACAAGATCAGATACACCGCTACTGCAATGCCAATCAATACTGGTGATTGACTGAGAAACGCTAAAAAGACTAAGCCCATCAAAGGTTTTCCTAAGATATTAAAGCTGGTAATCAATAAAGCACCTACTGGTAAATGAACGCCTACAGATGCACAAATATCAGTAAACATGGGTGCTGTATAGGTACACATATACAGGCCAGCACTAAACCATATGGTACCAGTAATCAATACTTTAAAGATATTGCCGTTTACCAGGGGTACAATCCCTTGTACCATGAAAGGCAGTGCTAACAAATCAACGACGGGCAATACCTGATTTCCTGGTAAAGCAAGAGCCATAAAAACCATAATGGGAATGAGAATGATACCGGAAATTAACGTCGCAGGTTCACCATAACCAGTAGCATCATTGACGCCAAGATACCATTTACGTGACTTACTGCCATTCTTAACGGACTTTTTAGCAGCATCGGTTATTGGCAGAAATGCTTGGGCAAATAATCC
>CAMKSY010000099.1 GCA_946415545.1 uncultured Pelosinus sp.
AGCTAAGGGGTTCCACCTGTTCCCATACCGAACACAGTAGTTAAGCCCTTATACGTCGAAAGTACTTGGTTGGAAACGGCCTGGGAGGATAGATAGTTGCTGGTTAATTAAAAAGCACTCATTTATGTGAGTGCTTTTTTCTTTTTCCCTGAAAGTAGCTTTAATAGCTAGTCAAGTAAAGTTTAAATGATGTTAGCATTGCGATGCTAACGAAGTGACTCACGATAAACTTTGGAAAAACATCAATGTTTTGGTTCGCTGCTTCAGTTAAGCCTATACACCGAAAGTACTTGATTGGAAGCGACCTTAGAGGATAGAGAGCTGCTGTGGATAAACTAGAGGTGTAAAATTGAGTTATATAAGATTATAAACAGTTGGGGATAATTTTGTGCATTTATTAGAAATAGCTCTAACTCCTAATGACATTACGTGGTTAATTATTTGATTTGCAGACAGGAAAAGTTAGGGTTATGGTGAATGATTATAGTATATAAAGAAAGACCACCTCATGAATGAAGTGGTCTTTCTATTATAATAAAAAATATATTTAATCGAATTTTTTGTATGCTTGCGCTTTCGCACCACAAATTGGACAGGAATCCGGTGCGCTGCCTTCGTGGATGTGACCACAAACAGTACAGAGGTAGTAAGGGAAAGATTCCTTATTTTCTAAAGTATCAAGAGCTTTCTTATACAAAACAGCATGTACTTTTTCAGCTTCGTTTGCTAATGTAAAAGAGCGCAATGCTGCTGCTGTATTTTCTTCTTCCTTTGCTTCTTTTATGAATTGAGGATACATTTCGCTAAATTCATAGGTTTCACCAGCAATAGCAGCTTGTAAATTATCAGCAGTTGATTTGATCTTACCTAGTGCTTTTAGATGAGCATGAGCGTGAATGATTTCTGCTTCAGCAGTTGCACGGAATAATTTGGCTGCTTGCGGGAAACCATCTGCCTCTGCTTTTTTAGCAAAAGCTAAGTATTTTATGTTTGCTTGAGATTCACCAGCGAAGCCATCACCTAAGTTTTTTTCTGTTTTCATTAGTATAAAACCTCCAAAAAAATATTTATTTATTATCTACTAATTATTATTATCCATTATAGGTGATTTGTCAAGTAAAAATTGCCATCTTTATTAATAGTATGCTATATATTACATAAATAGATTATAACCATGCATAAAGAGGGTGAAATTTTGCATTATGAAAAAAGAGCCGTAATCCAACATCAAAAAGGACTACATACACGAGTAGCAGCAATGGTAGTGCAGAAATCCCATGCACTGAGTACGACCTATCAAACTACTCTATTTTTTAGATATAAAGAGCAAGAAAATATAGCATCAAATAGTTTGATATTACTTTGTTCTTTAAAGATAAAAGCCGGGGATGAAGTATGGGTTATAGGCCATGGGAAGAATGCTGTCTATGTGGTTAATCAGATGGTAGAGTTTTTAGAAAGTGACTTTCAATTCGATAACGCTCAGATTATCAGTGAAGTGGATAAATTGCTTCAGGATAATGCCTTTACAGCGGAACAAATTTTTAATAGTATGGCTAATGGATTAATGGTAAGCGACGAACATGATGTGGTGACAATATTCAATCCAGCAGCGGAGGAGATATTAGGGATTCCTGCAAATGCTGTTATTGGGAAAAAAGTATATGATGTAATTCCTAATTCCAGGCTGCATTTTGTGAATAAAACAGGGATTTCTGAGCTTGCTTATCGGCAGGTAATAGGTTCTTCAAGTACGATTACGAATCGTACTCCGATTATTATTGATGGACAAGTTAAGGGAGCAGTAGCTATTTTTGAAGATATTTCTGCTTTAGAGAAAATTACAGGGGAACTGCAAGAAGTTAAAGAGTTAAAAGGGCAGCTTCAGTTAATCTTGGAATCTGTACAAGATGGGATCTGTGTAGTGAATAAAGAAGGATGTATTACCTATGTCAATCCAGCCTATTTGCGCATTCTTAATCAACAGTATGCACAGCTGGTAGGACAGAATATACAGGAAATTTCTCCTAGTGGAGCACGATGCAGTGTACTCTCATCTGGGAAACAAGTATTGGGAACCATAAGCAAGAAGAAAAATGGAGTGGCAGTAGTTGCTAATGTCAACCCCATCATTGTAGATGACGAGGTAACCGGAGTGGTATCCGTAGTAAAAGATATTACAGAGGTGCAGGGGTTGATGGAAAATTTGAATCATATTTCTGCAAAGGCTGAATATTTAGAGCAAGAGTTATGGCGTACTAAAAAGCCGAATCGAGTCTTTGAGCACTTTATTGGACGGAGTGGTAAAGTTTTCGATGTATTAGCAATGGCAGCAAAAGCTGCAGAAGGTTCTTCAAACGTTTTAATTCGTGGTGAAAGCGGTACAGGCAAGGAATTAGTGGCGGAAGGAATTCATTATGCCAGCAGGCAAGGAGAAGGGCCTTTTATTCGAGTAAACTGTGGTGCGATTCCTACTAACTTATTGGAAAGTGAGCTCTTTGGTCATGAGAAGGGAGCCTTTACAGGCGCTATTCGTAGAAAGTTAGGAAAATTTGAATTAGCTGATCATGGAACCATTTTTTTAGATGAAATAGGTGAGATGGAAAAAAGTATGCAAGTCAAGTTGCTGCGGGTATTGCAAAAAAAAGAATTTGAGAGGGTTGGCGGTGAGAGTACAATTAAAGTGCATGTACGAATTATTGCTGCTACAAATCAAGATTTAGAAAAGATGGTTTTAAATGGAGAGTTTCGAGAAGACTTATACTATCGTTTAAATGTAATCCCTTTGCTTCTGCCCCCTCTAAGAGAACGTAAAGAAGATATTCCAATATTGGTAGAGCATTTTCTAAATAAAGTCAGCCTTGAATTAACAAGAAAAGCAAAAGGTATAAAAAATGATGCCTTGGAGATACTGTTGCAGTATAAATGGCCGGGAAATGTTCGTGAGCTGGAAAATATGATTGAAAGGCTTATAACGTTAACAGAAGGTGATCTGATTGGCATTGAACATTTGCCTACATACCTTAAAGAAAAATTAATAACGAAAAATGAAGAAGGAAGCAGTATCGTCAATAGTGAAATTGTTTTGCCTTGGGAAGAATATGAAAAGAAGATTATCAAGTTAGCGCTAGATACTTACAATACTTATAACCGAGCTGGTAAAGCATTAGGGTTAACACATAAAACAATAGCTGCAAAAGCTAAGAAATATGGTATAGAAAAAAAAATTACCTGGTAAAAAAGAGTATATATGGTAGAAAGTATCAATAAAGAGGTTAAAGTTGATACTTTTTACCAAACTGGCTTTCTTTATCTTATTGAATAGGCTTTATTTAAGATGAAATCTTCCAATTTATATTGAGCTTTAGAGCCTTTTAGTGAATTACTATGTATTTTATTATTGAGAATCTGGCTTGGCATGATTATTGCGTGTATTTTACTATGTAAAGCAGAGATATGTATGCTACTTATAACATATTATGCTGGAAATCATCGGAAACCTGCCACGAATGGAATATAAATAACGAAGGAGAGAAAAGACATGAAAAAAGTTATTAATGTACCAGAACAGGTAGTAGAGGAAATGTTGCAAGGTATGGTATTGGCACATCCTCAATATGTAAAAAGGGTGGATGGTTTTGAAGTATTGGTAAGAGCTAATAAGCCAGGGGCTGGCAAAGTGGCTTTGGTAAGCGGCGGTGGTAGTGGCCATGAGCCTTCTCATGCTGGTTTTATTGGCCGTGGAATGCTTGATGGTGCCGTTGCAGGAGCTGTATTTACTTCACCAACGCCAGATCAGGTATATGAAGCCGTAAAAGCAGTTGATAATGGTAAGGGTGTATTGTTGATTATAAAAAACTATAGCGGTGACGTTATGAATTTTGAAATGGCAATTGAGATGGCAGATGCTGATGGCATTAGGGTGGATAAAGTCATTGTAAATGATGATGTAGCTGTAGAGAATAGTACTTGGACTATTGGCAGACGAGGTATTGCTGGTACTGTATTGGTACATAAGATTGCCGGTGCAAAGGCAGAAGCAGGAGCTGAATTAGAAGAAGTAAAGCGAATTGCGGATAAAGTCATTCATAATGTGAGATCAATGGGAATGGCCCTTGATTCTTGTACAGTACCAGCTGCTGGTAAGCCTAGCTTTATATTAGAAGAAAATGAAATAGAAATTGGTATGGGAATTCATGGTGAGCCAGGGACACATCGGGAGGTCCTTCGTTCTGCAGATGAAATTACGGATCATTTGGTGGGTAAGATTCTAGCAGATATGCCTTTGGCTGCAGGGCAAGAAGTTGCAGTACTGATTAATGGTCTGGGAGCAACGCCGCTGATGGAGCTTTACATCGTAAATCGAAAAGTAGCGGCACTCTTAAAAGAGAAAGGTCTGCATATCGCTAAAACATATGTTGGGAATTATATGACATCTCTAGAAATGGCGGGATTTTCTATCAGTATTTTAAAACTTGATAGTGAGCTAAAAGAATTATTATTAGCACCTGCAGATACACCAGCTTTAGTACAGTTTTAAAAGGGGGATTTTGCTTTATGAGTGGGGAGTTATACGAAGTGATATCTGATGTGGGTGAAACGATCATTGGCAACAGACAAATGTTAACGGATTTAGATGCTGCGATTGGTGATGGAGATCATGGCATTAATATGGCACGAGGTTTTGAAGCGGTTAAGGTAAAGCTGCAGGCACTAGAAACAGAAAGTGATATAGGAAAAGTCCTTAAAACTGTAGGGATGACACTGATATCAAGCGTAGGTGGAGCAGCAGGGCCATTATATGGCACCGCTTTCTTGCGGGCTGCTGCTCTTAGCCAGGGGAAAACGCAACTTGATGTAGAGACGGTTGGCTTAATGTTAGAGGCAGCCATTGCTGGTATTAAGGAAAGAGGGAAAGCGGCTACAGGAGAAAAAACCATGCTCGATGCTTTAGTACCTGCTTATGAAGCGTTTCAGGATGGCGCTAAGACAGGAAAAACAGTAATCGAATGTTTGGAATTAGCGTGCGCGGCTGCAAAGCAAGGTGTGGAATATACTAAAACGATTATTGCTACCAAAGGGAGAGCAAGTTATCTTGGAGAGCGAAGTCGCGGCCATCAAGATCCTGGCGCAACGTCTTCGTATATTATGCTGGAGGCAGTATTGGAACATCTTCGTCGTCAATAAACAGGAGGTCTCAAGGACATGGTTGGAGTTGTTATTGTTTCACATAGCCAAAAAGTCGCAGAGGGGATACGAGAAATGGCATTGCAAATGTCAGCCCCTGAACAAAAAATAATTGCGGCTGGGGGAATGGCAGATGGTGGTATTGGGACAGATGCATTTCAAGTGAGTGAGGCCATTATCGCAGCTAATACCGGTGACGGTGTCGCAGTTATGGTGGATTTAGGCAGTGCGGTACTGAGCACTGAAACTGCTTTTGAATTTCTAGATGAAGAATTGCGTGCTAACGTTCAAATTGCTGATGCTCCTATCTTAGAGGGAGCAATTAGTGCTGTTGTAGAAGCGTCATTAGGGAGTGCTTTATCTGCTGTTATAGCAACGGCAGAAGGTGCACGTGCTCTGAGCAAAATGTAAAGAGTGCTTTCTAATGATAGAATAATAATTACTTATGTGAGGGATAAATATGACAGAAATACAGGTAACAATTACAAACACCAGCGGTTTGCATGCAAGGCCAGCAGCTCAGTTTGTACAGAAGGCATCCACCTTTAAAAGCAAAGTCAAAATTTCAGCTAATAATAAAGTGGCAGATGGAAAGAGCATCTTGGCAGTTATGGGTATGGGTTTAAAACAACATGCTCAGATTACAATTACTACGGAAGGCGAAGATGAAAAAGAATGCAGTAAGGCTCTTGAAGACATGATTAAGAGCAACTTTGGAGAAGAGTAATTGTAGCATCATAGGCAACAATAAAAAGACCGCTAGCGTATTCATAAAATGAATATTCTAGCGGTTTTCTCATATCTTGTCCATTATTTAGAACGGGATAAGAATTTAAACACCTTAGCTCCAGTATCTCGTACGCGACGTATGGGAGTGCTGCTAACTCTAATTTTGGGCTTCATATCACTGATTGAACCAAAATCCCCACGTTTAATATTAGTAATTTTAATTTTTTCCGGTTTTAAAAATTTCTTAAATACTTTAGAGGCGTTATCAGGTTGACTTGCATCACTATAGTTGAATAAATCTATGGCAGCGTAACCCTTGTCGGGGAACGTATGTATACTCATATGACCTTCTGCCAGTAATGCCAGAGCTGCTAAACCTGTTAAACCTTGCGGCTGAAATTGGTATTCAGTGAATTCGAGTAGTGTCATATTTGATTCAGCAATTGCTGTCAACATTGCTTGTTTAAGAATTTCCATAGTAGTAAGACTTTCAAAACTGCATCCGTACATATCAATGGTAAGGTGTCTGCTTATAATTCCCATAATCATATCCGATTGCTCCTTTTTATTTAAGTAATGATTTAGGCGTATGCATTTTTAATTAAAAATATGTATTTGGATTTTAGATATAATTACGCCTGTATTATTTGTATTGTAGCTTTTCATTATAAATTGAATACATAAGATTGTAAAGAATATTTTGCTATAAAAAGACAGAAAATACTGGATATTGGTTTTAATTTAATTAACTGCGTTTTTTTGCAGGAAAATCTATTTTCAATAGTGAATTTTCTCAAAAGACAATACATTAGCAAAAGGGGTGGATCATGATGAGTACAAAATTAACAACAATGCTGAATATAAAGTATCCAATTATACAAGGCGGTATGGCATGGGTATCTGACGGAAGGCTGGCAGCGGCTGTGTCAGAAGCTGGTGGAGCTGGTATCATAGCTGCAGGAGGACGTAATGCCCAATGGGTTGGTGAACAGATACGTTTAGCTAAAACCTTAACTAAGAAACCTTTCGGTGTAAATGTGCAGCTTATGGCTGTGGATAAAGAAGAAATAATGAATGTAGTCTGCCAGGAAAAGGTAGCGTTTGTTACTCTTGGTGCAGGAAACCCGATTCCGTTTTTTTCTCAACTTGATCAAGCAGGCATTAAGAAAATTCCAGTAGTACCAAATGTGAAACTAGCGAAACGAGTGCAGGAAAAAGGTGCTGATGCAATTGTAATCGAGGGAATGGAAGCTGGGGGTCATATTGGTGTATTAACAACCATGGCCTTAATGACACAAGTGATTCCAGAAATTGATATCCCTGTGATTGCAGCTGGCGGTTTTGCTGATGGACGAGGGCTAGTGGCAGCGCTTTCCATGGGTGCGTCAGGCATTCAGATGGGCACAAGGTTCCTAGTCGCAGAAGAATGTGCCGTTCATTTAAATGTGAAACAAAAGTTGATTTCTGCTGGCGACACTGACAGTGTTGTAACCGGATTACTTTCTGGGCATGCCGTTCGCGGGGTAAAGAACAAGTTTACAGAGCGCTTCTTAGAGTTAGAGCGTCAACATACTCCAGAAGAGGAACTTGCGGCTTTGGCAACAGGTACCAATCGCCTGGCGGCGATTGACGGAGATGTAGAAAATGGCATGGTTCAAGCTGGACAGAGTTTACTGCCATTAACGAAGATCGAACCGGCTAAGGTCATTATCGAGCATATTATTGAAGAAGCTCGGCTAGTCGTATCAGCATTGGCAAAAACCCCTAATATATTATAATTTAGAAAATTAAGTGGGGATATCTAGGAGGAAGAGGAAATAGTATGATGAATAATATTGAAATTGCAAAGGGAGTATATTCTGTAGGTGCAGTTGATTGGACTATGAGAGATTTTCATGGGTATGGTACACCAAGGGGCATTACCTATAATGCCTATTTAATTGTAGATGAAAAAATATGTTTAATTGATACGGTAAAGGCACCTTTTGCTTCAGAGTTATTAGAGCGTATCAGTCAGATTGTTGATCCAGCAAAGATCGATTATATTGTTTGTAATCACACAGAACCTGACCATGCCAGTGCTTTGCCGATTATTATGGAAAAGGCGCCTCAGGCTAAGGTGGTCTTGACAAGCCAGGGGAAAGATTCTATTGTTAAGCACTATAATAAAGAGTATGATTTTCAAGTTGTGAAAGAAGGAGATTCTTTAGATCTTGGTGCAAAGCAGCTGAAATTTATTACTATGCCAATGCTGCATTGGCCGGATTCCATGGCAACCTATTTAACTGGTGAAGAAATTCTGTTTTCGAATGATGCTTTTGGTCAACATATTTCTACTACCAAACGCTTTGATGATGAGAATGAGATACATGATGTTATGCAAGAAGCTGCTAAATATTATGCAAATATCTTAATGCCTTATAGTCGTTTAGTTGGAACGGCGTTAACCAAAGCTGAAACAGTGAAAATAAAAATGATTGCTCCGAGTCATGGCGTGATTTGGCGTTCTCATATTGAAGATATCTTAAAGAAATATGAACAATGGGGCAGCGGATATCATGATGATACTGTCGTGATCATATACGATACAATGTGGGGGGCTACAGAAGATATGGCTCGCCGTATTTTAGAAGGGGTTGCTGCTTCAGGAGCAAAAGGAAAGCTGCATCGCTTAAAGACTTCAGCAATGAGCGATATTATGAATGATGTACTTGAAGCAGGAGGGGTCATTATTGGATCATCTACCCAACATAATACAGTGCTGGCAACTATGGGAGGATTCTTAACCTATATAGAAGGGCTAAAGCCTGTGAAGAAAATAGGAGCTGCTTTTAGCGCTCACGGCTGGGCTGGAGGAGCATTAAAGGCAATGGAAGAGTCGTTACAACGCGCGGGTATAGCTGTTGAGAATCCCGGATTAGCGGTAAAATGGCTTGCAAGCAAAGAAGAGCAGGATGCATGCTTCCAATTTGGATTGGAATTTGCAAAGAAAATACAAGGAAATAAGAATTAATATTCTAGAGTAAAAAGAGGGCGAAGTATCGCTCTCTTTTTCTAGTATTGTGTCATACACTGGAATTAAAAAGAAAAAGCTTTATTTTTTAGAAAGTAACATCAGTGTTTTTCTTACATGGGTGGCATAGATCAGTCTTTTTTAGCGCAATACTATAAAGATGACTTACCTCAGTTGTAAAGCGCATGATTATTATTTAAAAAAAATTACAATTTATATTTAAAAAATAGTTGCAAAAAGTCAAATAGTCAAATAGAATAAAGTAAAGGTCAAATAATGATTGAAACAGGCAGGTGAGACCATGGGCAATTTAGCTGATGATATTGAAAAAATGATTCTTCATAAACTTGCAAGCCAGTGTGAGGATATTGTTGTATTAAAACGTAATGAAATGGCTGAAGAGATTGAGTGCGCCCCGTCTCAGATTAGTTATGTATTGAGTACTCGCTTTACGATAGAAAGAGGTTTCATTGTAGAGTCAAGGCGTGGTTCAGGCGGATTTGTACGCATTGAACGTATTCCTGTTCATACTTTGATTTATGAAGATGCAGCAGAGCAAGTTGCTGAGGATACAATGTTCTCTGAAGCTGTAAATATTGTTAAGAGTCTTACTTCTCAGGGAATGTTAACGGGACGGGAGGCCGCTTTGATGATGCACTTCTTTGATATCATCTATGAGCATATAGCGCCTCAGGAACGATCAGCAATGTTACGTTCTTTGCTATTAAAATTATCCGATTTAACATGAGGAGGATTGCATGATGTTGTGTGATGAATGTAAGAGCCGTACAGCTTGTATGCATATAATCAAAATCGTTAATAATCAAAAGACTGAAAAAAATCTGTGTGCAGAATGTGCAAAAGCCGCTGGTGAAATTAGTTTATCCTTTGACACTCAGTCCTATGTCCACGATTTTTTAAAGGGTATCTTTAATCATGGACTCTTTGTTGATCCTCAGATGTTAAGAGGTCAGGAGAGTTGTTCTGAGTGCGGGATGACATATGCCGATTTTAACCGTAAGGGAAAAGTAGGGTGCAGTGCTTGTTATACTGTTTTTGGTGGGCAGTTTGAGCCTTTGTTAAAGCGAATTCATGGTTCTAGCTCTCATACAGGAAAAATACCTAAGCGTAACGGTGGCACGCTTAAAATTAGGCAGCAAATTAAGAAGATACGTCAGCAGCTTGAACAATATGTTATTAATGAAGAATATGAGAAAGCCGTATTATTGCGGGATGAAATTAAAAATTTAGAAAAAGAAATAGGGCTAAGCGGCAAGGGGGAATAGCAAATGTCAATGGAAAATTTGCTTGATCAACCGTTTGTGAATTGGATGAGTAGCGGTGCGCAAGACGGTGATATTGTACTTGCCAGTCGCATTCGTTTGGCACGTAATCTGGAAGGTATACCCTTTCCTCAAAGGGCCAATGGAGAGCAACTGTCTCAAGTGGTGTCTCAGTTAAAGAGTTCTTTATGTGATTTAAATAATAACGAGCAGTCGGATTACATGTTTATTGATTTAGAGAAGCTGCCATTATTAGAAAGATTAGTACTAGTTGAAAAGCATATCATTAGCCCTGATCATGCTCGAGAAGCCAGTAATCGGGCAATTCTTGTAAAACAGGATACAACGGTAAGCATTATGGTTAATGAAGAGGATCATTTGCGCATTCAATGCTTAATGCCTGGACTTAATTTAGTGAAAGCTTTTACAAGTGCCAATCAAGTAGATGATATTATTGAGAATAAGCATGCTCTTGCTTTTAATGAAGAACTAGGGTATTTAACGTCTTGTCCTACTAATTTAGGTACAGGTCTTAGGGCTTCTGTTATGGTGCATTTACCCGCTCTAGTTTTAACTGGGCAGATTAATCGCATTGTAAATGCTGTAATTCAGCTTGGTTTAACCGTCAGAGGACTATATGGTGAGGGCACAGAGGCTGTTGGCAATATTTTTCAGATTTCCAATCAATTAACCTTAGGTTTTACAGAGCAAGAGATTATTGATAATTTATACAGTGTAGTTAAGCAGGTAGTCGATCATGAACGTACGGCGCGAGGCGGGCTATATGCCGATACTACAGATATGCTGGTTGATCGCGTATGGCGTGCTTATGGTACCTTAAAATATGCTCGCAGTATCTCCGGCCAAGAAGCTTTAGTTTTATTAAGCGATGTACGGATGGGATATGAGTTAGGTATTATTAATGAAGGCTCAGATTGTAATTTTAATGAACTGATGGTAATTACAAGACCAAATTTCTTGCAGAAAATGAGTGATTGCCCTGAATTAGATGCTAATGAACGTAAGAAATTAAGAGCACAGATTATTCGACAAAAATTAACAAATGACTAGGAGGGGATTTTAAATGTTAGGACGATTTACTGAAAGAGCGCAAAAAGCACTGCATTTTGCCCATCAAGAAGCGATAGGCTTAGGACATGATTATATAGGTACAGAACATTTATTATTAGGTCTATTGCATGAAAGTGAGGGGATAGCAGCCAAAGGGCTGCTGTCCGTAAATATTAGCATTGATACAGTCCGTATGGAGGTGGAAAAATTAGTTGGTCGTGGCGAAGCTGCTAATAGTCAAATTTCCTACACTCCTCGAGCCAAAAGATGCATCGAATTAGCAATTAATGTTGCTGCTGATTTAGGGCATAACTATGTTGGTACAGAGCATTTATTATTAGGTCTCCTTCAGGAAGGAGAAGGTGTGGCGGCTCAGTTATTAGACGGTCTTGATGTAGATGTACAAGTATTAAGCCAGAAAGTATCAGAACTATTAAGTGGATTTTCTGCATCAGGGCAAGGTGCTCAGCAGCAGCAATTGGGTGGAAAGCAAGCAAATTCTAATACGCCTACTCTAGAAGAATTTGGCCGTGATTTAAATAAATTAGCTCGCGAAGGCAAAATCGATCCTGTGATTGGCCGAGGAACTGAGATTGAACGTGTGCTGCAAATCCTCAGCCGCCGTACAAAGAATAATCCTGTACTCATTGGTGAACCTGGTGTAGGTAAGACTGCTATTGCAGAAGGGTTAGCTCAGCGTATTGTACAGAATAATGTTCCTGATATACTCGGAGTAAAGAGAATTATATCTTTGAATATGGCATCGTTAGTAGCTGGATCGAAATACCGCGGTGATTTTGAAGAACGCTTGAAAAAGGTTCTAGAAGAAGTTCGTCAGGATGGTAACGTTATTTTGTTCATTGATGAACTACATACTCTAATTGGAGCAGGTGCTGCAGAAGGAGCGATTGATGCCGCAAATATTTTGAAACCTGCTTTAGCTCGGGGCGAAATACAAGTGATTGGTGCAACGACACTTAATGAATATAAGAAGTATATTGAGAAAGATGCTGCTCTTGAACGGCGTTTTCAGCCAATTACGGTAAGCGAGCCATCAGTAGAGGATGCTATTACTATTTTGCAAGGTGTTCGAGATAAATATGAAGCTTTTCATCGAATCAGTATTACGGATGAAGCAATTGAAGCGGCAGTTACCTTGTCTCACCGCTATATTTCTGATCGATTTTTACCAGATAAGGCAATTGATCTCATGGATGAAGCAGCAGCCCGTGTCCGCCTTAAAACGTTTTCATCACCTTCCAATGTGAAAGAGTTAGAAAAGACGTTAAAACAATTGCAGACGGAGAAAGAAGCTGCTATTGCAGCACAAGAGTATGAGCAAGCTGCTCATCTTAGAGATGAAGAAAAAAGATTAAAAAATGAACTGGAAAGTAAGCAAAAAGAATGGAAGCAGCAGGGGAATGAA
>CAMKSY010000100.1 GCA_946415545.1 uncultured Pelosinus sp.
TTGTACAACTCCTCATTCAGTTTTCTATGTGGCCTAGGTTTTTGGGAGAAAGTATTATACTTAACCAAGTTTACGTTTCTTAGCCAGAATAGTAGATAAATAGTTAACACTCTTGGCGTCAACTTCGTCTAAATTATAGCTAATTTGTTCATCGGGCAAACCACAGCGGCTAATCATAACAGAATTATCACCAAAACCATGCTGTTTTAATTTCGCTACAACTTGTCCAAAATTTTTGTAAACCTTCATTAATACAACATTATCTACGACTCCCAGTATAGCATCTAACTCTTCTTCTGACATTGTCGCAGGAATAATGCTAAGTATATCATTTCCCTCTGCCAGCGGCTGGCCTAATTGACTGCCAATCGCACAAAAAGCAGGAACACCAGGTATGGTTTCAATTGCATAGCCGGAATCCTTTAACAAACGATATACATACATATAAGTGCTATAAAACATAGGATCACCTAATGTCAAAAACACAACCTTTTTCCCAGCCTGCAGTTCTGCCAGAATACTATTTTTATTATTTTCCCATGCAGTAGCCAGCGTGGCAGCATCATTTACCATCGGGAAAACTAACCTCAATATCTCAACATCTGCTTTCAAATAAGGATGTGCAATTGATAGTGCTGTACTACCTTCTTTTTTCTCTGTTTTAGGGGCAATTACTACATCCGCGTTTCTTATCACCTCCACTGCTTTTAATGTGAGCAGCTCTGGATCTCCCGGCCCTACACCAACACCGTAAAAAATTCCTGCCATAATGGCCTCCTTAACTATAAATTGTGGTACAACATCTACAAGTACAATAACGATAACTAAGTAAAACGAGATTTGCACTCTTAATTTTACCATTATCCAATAATCTTGACCAGCACTCTGAAAAATTAAAAAATTGGCATGAAAAACCAATTCAATTATAATCCTACTGGATAATCATCGTTACTAGCGCAAAAAATCTTCCGTCACACAAACGGAAGATTTCAATAAATACAATTATAGTAACCTCCATCATATAAATACATCATTATCATGTGTAATATACGACAGTATAACTGCACGAATCTCCTCCCCATCTCTCGCAGGTTTTAACGGTGATTGCTGTATAGGCAGTTCTCCTGACTTTGGATCATTGTTTCCCCAAGCCTTCCCAAGCATCATCTCAGTGGCATAATTATGGGGTTACTCCTCATTACAGTGGCGGGACCGCGCCGGAATTTAACCGGACTTCCCTATTAAGCCCAAAAGGGCACCTATACCATCCATATTAAATTTTGCTGTCCACTCTTATTTAGAGTATAATAAATACTTTTTATTGTCAAGGATATACTTACAATATTCTACACCGTTTTACCCAAGATTATGTCACAAGACTTTTGATGTCTACCTTCACCACATTCAAATACTGACTTAGTTAATGTACCGCTTTTACTATTGTCGTGAACCTGATTTATAACGGCAATCAATTTCTCAGCAGTAATCGGCTTTAAGACATAACTTTTAGCACCGCACTCTAACGCTTCCATTACTTTGTATTGCTGGCCTAAGGCGCTTACCATAATTATCTTAGCATCTTTGTCATATGTCATGATGCGTCTTAACGCTTCAATACCATCAATGCCAGGCATGGTAATATCCATAGTAACCAAATCCGGCGCATATTTTTGATACATCTGTATTGCTTGCTCACCATTTATCGCTTCAGCTTCGACAATATGCCCTGCGCTCTCAACCATTTTTCGAATCGTCTTTCTCATCATTAAAGCATCATCAACAATTAGCAATCGTGCCATTTTATCTTCCCCTTTTAGTCAAATCAATCATATCGTCTGTGGGAATGGTAAAAATAAATGAAACTCTGTTCCCATTCCCAATTCACTATGGACTTCAACTCTCCCGCCAAGCTTTTTGACTTCCATGCGCACTGCATAAAGTCCCACACCCCGCCCAGATATATCATCGGCGCAGGAAGCACTCGAAAATCCATCAGCAAAAATCAGCTGTCCCGCTTCTTCATCAGACAAGGACAGAGCTGTTTTTGGATCTAAGATTCCACTTTCTACAGCAATATTTTTTAGACGCTCGGTATCAATACCACAACCATCATCTTTGATCATTACAAGAATATAACCTTCTATCAATTTGACCTCACAAGAAATTCTGCCGATTTCCTCTTTTCCAGCGTCCAAACGTTCCTCTGCCGTTTCCAGCCCATGGGCTACCGCATTGCGGAACAGGTGGACAAAAGTTTGCGCAGCATCATGATAGGTTTCAGGATTGACCAAAACATGATCACCTGTGATAACAAAAGGATGTACCTCTTTTTCATATCGCTTTGCTAAGCTTACCGTATATTCTGTGTATGCCCGCAGCAACTCTTTGAATGGACAATAAGTTAATACTTCTAATCCTAAGGAAATTTCCTGCTTTTGAGGTGAGTCTGGCCATTGTCTGATTTTTTCTTTCAGTTGATGCAGTTTTGCTTTTTCAATGTTCACCATATTATGCTGTTCTAAAAATCCATCTCCTAAAATACTTTTTAAGATATTGATATCATCCTTAAGCCAACTCACCATTCTTTCTGAAGTATAAGAGCAAATCAATTCCATAAAGGCTGCTGCAGGGATGACTTCCTCTTCACGCAGCGCAGCCAATTCCCCTTCTACATCATGCAATTCCTTTACAATGTGCTGCATATTGAGTTGGGCAAAAGTCCCTTTCCAGGTATGCATGATGCGAAACATCGTACTCAACTTTTCTGAAATTGAACAATCTGCTTTTACGATGCCAGGCAATTCTTCCGTACAAAAAACAGTATATCCCTCTACAGCATCGGAAAAATCATTATATTGTGTTACAACTTTTACCACCATCGATAATATATCTTTCTCTTCCTGAATCTGCTCTTCCATTTTTCGTACTTTCGTAACATCCGTTAGAATTAGCATGATTTCTTTATGGCTGTCTTTATGTATAAATTTATAATCAACCTTAATATAAGTGCAATCGATAACTACTTCATTGGGCAGCAGCGTAAAATATGTTTCTCTTAAAAAACTATCTTCTACCGTAAATATTTTTTTCAATACATTCGTCACAAATTCTTCTTGTTTTTCATCGATTGGATATAATAGCTTGGCAATACTCTCTTCAGCAATTTCCTTCTTAAATATCGTAACACATTCTGCACTATATTCAGCTGCCACTTTTAACTCTTGGCCAAAGGATACAAAGCCTTGTCCTGCATGATCGAGTAAGTTTCGCACTTTATGCAGCACTTCTGCTAATTGCTTTGTACGATTTTCCAACTTTTTTTGTACGATTAGCTGCTTAGTATATGCCTGCTCTAATTCTTCTTTTTGAGATTGTAAGCTTTCCTCATTTAATTTTATATGATGAGCCATCCAATTCATGGTACGCATTAACTCTACCATTTCATTTTCGTCATCGATATCACTAGACTCGTTGGGAACCGGTAAAAATACATGATAAGAACCATCTTTTACTGCAAGACAAAACTCTTTAATTTTTTCTAACTGCTTACCTAAGAACCAGTATCTGACTGCACCAGAACTAAATAAACCTAACAAGATAGAGGACATTAAAGCAAGAGCCACCGCATGCTCAAAAGCATTGTTTCCTGCCAGCCCTGCATTTTTTCCCAGGAAATACACGATCAGTAAAGGTATGATACTGAAAACCAGACAAATGATACGGAGACGTTTTTTTATTGTCATCCATCTACCCCCTTGTTTATTGATAATGATTATCACTATTTAGTATGTCAAAAAAATTACGATCTGTCAATTCTTTCATGTAATAAAAGCACGAGTATGCCTTTTAAAAAAAGCAAGGCAACCAGAATAATTCTGGTTGCCTTGCTTTTTTTAGCATCAAATTAGCATGCGGTTAGTCCGCCATCCACCGTCCACACTGCTCCGTTAACAAAAGATGCCTGATCCGATGCCAGAAAGCAAATTATATGAGCCACCTCATGTACTTTGGCAATTCGCCCGATTGGATACATTGAAGTTATGTCACGTAAATATTCGTCTGGATTATCTGCCCCCGCTAATTGCTGCTTAAGCATAGGCGTATCTACATCGCCAGGGCATACACAGTTAGCACGAACACCATAGTGAATACTTTCTAAGGACAATGCCTTTGTAAATGTCGTTACCGCTCCTTTTGATGCGCAATAGGCTGTACATAAACAATTGCCATTAATTCCTGCATCAGAGGACACATTTATAATTGCCCCACCACCCCTCTGCCGCAAATAAGACAAAGCAAATTTACAAATAAAATAGGTACCTTTTGTATTGACATTCATGATGTGATCAAACTCATCTTCCGTAACTTCACCAATGATTTTTTCCATATAGACCCCAGCTGCATTGATAACAATATCCAGACCGCCAAACAAAGAGATGGTCTTTTCAACTACTTCCTTGCATTGGTTCACAGAACTTACATCCCCTTGTATATAACATACATGTTCACCATAGGATGCTAGTTCTAATAAGGCCATTTGCCCTTTTTCCTCTTGACGTCCAATTAGAACTGTCTTAGCCCCTTGGCCCAGCAACTGGCGAGCAACCTCCAAACCAATACCAGAAGTCCCGCCGGTAATCATCGCGACTTTTCCCTCAAATTGATAATTCATGATTCAACTCCTACTAAAATTATCCAAACTAGCTTTCTTCCTTATACTATATCACAAATCTAGTTTTTACGAATAATCCAAATAAAAATCGGCGCCCCTGCTAGAGCGGTGACAACCCCTACGGGCAATTCCTCCGGACTAAAACAAGTACGAGCAATCGTGTCGGCCCATACTAAAAAGATTCCACCTAACAATGCCGCTGAGGGTAATAAAATATAATGGCGCATACCAAAAAATTTACGTGATACATGAGGAATAATAAGGCCGACGAAGCCAATTACGCCTACCTTTGCCACCACTGCCGCAACGACAAGAGAAGCTATTATAATAAGAGTCCATTGAATAGTATTTACAGGCACACCCAAATGCCGAGCTGTGGCATCACCCATCAATAAAAGATCCAGCTCTTTCCTAATGCTCATAGCACCACCCAACGAAAGAAGGGCCAAAAATCCAGGAAGATATACATCTTCCCATGCTACGCTAGTAAAGCTTCCTACCATCCAGAACATAGCACTTCGCAGCTGAGAATCATTTTTTGCCATATAGAGCAGCAATGTAGTTACCGCACAGAAAAAAGCGGAAATACCGACCCCAATTAAGATAAGACGTACAACGCCTTTGCGCCCGCCAGCGAACACTAAAAGGGCAAAAAGCGCTGAAAATGCTCCTAGAAATGCTCCTGCTTGTACTGCTTCCCGACCAAAAAAAGCAAAGGTTCCAAAAATAATGGTACTCACCGCACCTGCAGAAGCTCCAGAAGAAACTCCTAGCAAATATGGTTCCGCCAAGGGGTTTCGAGTGAGTGTCTGCATAAATATCCCCACTAAAGAAAGTATCGAACCAGTAATTGCTGCCATTATTACTCGAGGAAGGCGAAAATCCCATATAATTACTTCCATACTTGATTCCCAATTTGGAGAATACATCCCCTGATTTGTTAATTTATTTAGCAAAATACGATATACCACTTCCGTCTCTATGACAACAGAGCCATAAGATATCGCTAGAATAATAGACAGCAATAATACGATTATTAAAAAGGGGATACTACTCACATTTCGTATCAACTTCCATGTGCCTGCGTCTTTAACAGCCATTTGCCCTCCCTACTTGCTTAACGTACCGGCCAGACGCTCTAATAGATCCACGTTACGAATACCAGGTACAATCTCAGCCAAACCAACTTTCAGAAAAGCATTATTGCGTACCGCTTTAAGCCCTTTCAAACGAGGATTATCCTTAAGGTACTGCACCTTGGAATTATAGTCAGACTGGCCTCGGTTCGCCACTTCATATTCAACAATAAGAATGTAATCAGGATCAGCAGCCAGTATATCCTCCCAATTTGCTTTCCCCCAAGTTTTCTGTACACCTTTATCCTGCATAATATTCTTGAGTCCTATTTGTGATAATAGCTGACTGGTAAATCCCTGATAAACAGTAAAAGGTTCTTCATCCCCAGAATCGTAGATGAAGACAGTATGCTGCTCCAGATTCTTCATCTTGGCCTTAACTCCGTTTAGGCGCTCTTTCTCCTGGGTTACATACCGCTGGGCCTGTTCCTCGATACGAAAAATCCGTCCGAGTGTATTTATATCCTCAAACAGAGTGTCCATGGTTGCATCCTTATCAGTTGTTGACTTCGGGACAAATATTTTTACACCTTTTCCAAGGATTTGATCCGCTTCCACTCCCTTTTTAGAAAATGCCACTTCCCAACCAATAGCAAAATCCGGTTTGGCTTGCAGAAAGACTTCTAGAGAAGGCCATTTTTCCGCTAATACTGGCAAGCCAGAGTATTCATTTTTTACTTTTGGAGAAATTGGCTCTTCTAAGAAGGCCGTTCCTACTATCTGATCTTTAAGCCCTAACGCTAACAAAAGTTCTGTAGAAAACTGTGATAAACTAACAACCCTTTGCGGTTTCTGCTCAAAAGTAACCTGCCTAACTGTACCATTAATCATCTGGTTTACCGTGACAGCCTGGGTTTCGGTTTTAGTATTTTCTTTCACTGCACTGCCCCCGCAGCCACCTAAAATGAAACTGACTGTTAGGGTCATCGCCATTGCTAATTGCATCCAGCCTTGTTTTATCATTTTAATCTCTCCCTCTTCTTTTCTCTATTTAATATTCTGAACTACTTAAACTGAAAGGTAATCGGCACGTTGGTATAGCACATAATACTGGCTCCGCTCTCCGAGTCCTTAGCTGGTACAAATATCCACTTTCGAACGGCTGCTAGCGCTGCAGCATCTAATATATCATGTCCTGACGTCTTACTAATGGTTACCTCGCCAGGTAGTCCATTTGTCAGAATTTGAATTTTTACCTTAACGGTACCTGCCAAGCCAGCGGACTTAGCTCTTTCAGGATAATCAGGCTCTACCTTAGATAAGACCTGAGGCCAAATAATCTTACCTTTTCGTCCGCGGTTCCCCCCATGACTAGAGCCGACATTAGTGCCACTGCCCCCGCTTCCACTATTTCCAACTGCATCGCTGCCCGAAGAACTATTTCCAGCCGACTCATTATCACTTACGGACTGAGATGAAGTCACTGCTTCAACTGCTTCCATCTCCAGTTCATTGGCCATAGCCACTACCTGGGTGGTAACAGTTGAAACTGCTGATTTATTCTTGATCTGCATAGTCGGGACAGTAGGAGCACTAGGTGCACTCTGGGAATTTGGTAATTGATCATCCACTGAATCATCCATAGCTGCATCAGTGAGTAACTCTAATTCAATATAAGGTTCTTCTACAGATGTAACGGCCTTACCAGCCAACCAACCGATAACACCCAAAAATAACATATGAAAAAGTATAGAAATGCCGATGGCCTTACGCCAACGTGGTCGGTATGTCATGCGCTCTATCTTCCTTTCCGTTCAGTAGCCACAGCCACCCTATGTGCCCCTGACATTTTGAGCTCATCCAATACTGCGACTACCTGACCATACTCCGCTTGTTTATCTGCACGTACAACAAATATACTTTCTGAGTGTTTTGCCAGCTCGATATTAATTCGTTTTTGCAACAAGGAAAAAGGAATTTCCTCTTGATCAAACATAATATTACCATTTTGTAAAATCGTAATATTAACATTCTTAGACAGTTCCTGCTGTGCTGCTGCAGATTGCGGCAAATTAATAGGAATCGTATGCTGTTCTACCATATATAGCGTACTCATCATAAAGAAAATTAATAAAAAAAAGATAATATCAATCATGGGAATAATCATTAATTCTGGCTGTTTTTCGATGCGTAAGCTACGCAATTTCATGATTTTCCCTCCGAGTTTTTTTATTGCCTGCCAGTCGAGTTATGATGAGAGTGTAGACTTGTTCCATATCCGTAACCAATTGATCTAAGCGATGAGTAAAATAGGTGTGCACAACCAACGCCATAATCGCTACCATTAGACCAGTAGCGGTTGCCACTAGGGCTTCGCCAATTCCTCCAGTGATAGCCATAGGCTGACCATTTTTCACATTGAAAACGCTAAAAGAATTAATCATACCGATTACGGTTCCCAATAATCCCAATAAAGGGGATAAGGTAACAATGGAACTTAGATAATTTAAGTATTCTCTTAATCTGGCTGCTGATAAAGCAGCTGCTCCTTCCATAATTACTTCCAAGTGACTCTCCTTTTGATACGCCTCTAACCCCTCTGCAGCTAAACGCCCGATTACCGCTGGCGTATGTTCACATAATTGCTGCGCTTCAGCAATTTTCTTTCTTTCCAATAAAGGCTGCAGCTTATTAATAAACTGCTGAGCATCTGTAGACATCTGCCGGAAATAAATAAACCGCTCCACTGCTATTGTTAGTACAGCCAAAGAACATCCTGCAATCACATACATGACTGGACCGCCCTGATGGAATAAATTAATGCATTGTGCCAAGAAATCCATTCTTTATCAATCCTTTCTTCATTTCATACTATTTATAATGTGAATAATATTTTCAGATGACAAGTCATCGAGCTTGTAATAGGAACCACCTAATGCTTGAGCAATCGAAACAGCAATCCCCAGCTTAACAAAATCTTGTTCAGTGTCAATCACTAAGCTGTTGACTCTTGTCTCACCAATTCGCTGAGCTGCCTGCAAAGCTTCACTGACAGCATCTTGTCCTTCTCTTGATCCCACATTAGCGCGGCCATCCGTCACTAGAACCATAACAGGCTCTATATTCTTTTCTAGTCGATACATGGTGCTAAGCATGCCAAGAGCTGTATACAATCCTTCAGCCAAAGGTGTCTTGCCTCCTGTAGGCAAATGCTGCAAAGACTTTTCTGCCAACTCTACACTGCGGGTAACAGGCAAGAGAATTTCAGCGGTCTGCCTGCGGAAAGCAATCATACCGACTTTGTCTCGTTTCTGATACGCATCCTGGAGCATGGATAAGATAGCTCCTTTAACCGCTTTCATGCGTTGTCTGGCTCCCATGGAGCCACTGGCATCCACTACAAATAAGAAAGTAGTGCCAATTCGCTTCTCACGCACCTTTTGCCGTAGATCTTCTTTGCAAATATTGATACAGCACATACCTTTAACTCGCGTCAACTGGTAGGGTGCAGCCACCCGTAAGGTCGCATCAAAAGCAAGATCAGTTACTGTTTTAGTGGGTATACAAGAGCGCACATACCGCCCCTGCTTCGTATTCGTCTTAGCCAAGGTACGTTTGCCGCTGCCCTGCCTCACTTTGCGTTTTTGTACACCCAGCGCCATATTTCCAATGGGCAGCAGATCAGCTATAGCTGTCTCTTCCTGTATCTTCCCCTCTGACTCCTCATCCTTATCCTGGGATGGCTGGTTACCATTAGACTGCTCTTCATTAGGCAACTGGAGCTGCTCATTATGGGAAGAATCCTGCACTGGCTGATCATGCTGTTCTTTCTGAGAATGCTGCTCTTTTGAATCTTCAGACGGCTGGCGCATGCGATGAGGCAGTACAAAAGCTGCAGCTTCTTGCATATCTATGGGCAAAAGAACATCACGTCCCGCCAGTGAAGCAATGGCTTTCGCTGTTTCCAGCAAGAAGATTTCTGCCCGATGACCGGCACAATTTCCTTGCAAAGAAATCTGCGCTGCTAATTGCATCATCGTATCTGAGATCAGAATCTGCTTTACTTTTGTGCGAGCTGCTGTGATCTGCTGGCGGATTTCTTCTCCTGCCCTTTTATATTTCTGATAAAAAGCTATAGGATTTTGTTCGTAAGCTAAAATACGTCGTAATATCTCAACGCGGTCTTTTATATTTTTTTCACCTGCTGCGGTTACATATAGCCCAAAACGATCTAAAAACTGGGGCGGCAAATCGCCTTCTTCCGGATTCATCGTACCGATCATAGTAAACTGCGCTTTATATGATTTGGAAACACCCTCTCGCTCTACTACATGGATACCAGACGCCGCAACATCCAAAATAGCATTACTTAGTTCTCGCTGGAGCAAGTTCACTTCATCTATATATAATATCTCTTTATGAGCTTTCGCTAAAATTCCTTGAGAAAAATGTCTCTTGCCGTCAATGACAGTCTGCTCCATATTCATACTGCCTAAGACCATATCTTCTGTAGCATTTAACGGCAGTTCGATCAACTTTCTATTAGGAATCAGCTGGGAAAGTCCTCGTACTAAAGTTGATTTAGCAGAACCTTTTTCTCCAGCAATCAAAACACCGCCCACCTTAGGGTTGACCATAGCAATCAATAGAGCCTGTTTAATTTGATCTTGTCCCACCACAGCAGCAAAGGGAAATACTGTCTTAACTGTCACTCATAAAACCTCCTGCGCTGCTTATTGATCACCAAATAATGCCTCTACTTTTTGCCAGTCTAATATTCCCTCTTCAAAAGGACGGCGTCTCATACGATGAGGAAGCGCTAACCGCGCTGCCTCTTGGACATCATTAGAAGTAACCGTCATTCGCCCAGAAAAAGCGGCTAGGGTTAAGGCCGTTTTAATTACAGCAATGTCGGCACGATGGCCATCTACTTCTAAGGCAATTGCAATTTTTGCTACCAATATAAGTAATTGATCTTCAATCGAAACCATTGGAAACAGCTGACGTGCCTGAAGGATTTTCTGGGCTAACGTTTCCTGTTCTTCCTGATACATCTGAAGGAATGTATCAGGATCTGCTTCATAGGCCAAGCGTCGTTTAATGACTTCTACCCTTTTTTCCGGTTCATGTTCACCAGTTACGATCACAGACAATCCAAAACGATCTAACAATTGAGGTCTGATATCTCCTTCTTCCGGATTCATCGTTCCCACCAAGACAAATCTGGAAGGATGAACATAGGAAACACCTTCCCGCTCTACTCGATTCACTCCCATAGCAGCTGCATCTAACAGCACATCAACTACATGATCATCCAGCAGATTGATTTCATCTATATATAAAATATTACGGTTTGCCTGGGCCAATATTCCAGGCTCAAATTTCTTCTCACCATGTTGAATTGCATATTCAATATCTAATGTCCCTACTACTCGATCTTCCGTAGCATTTACAGGCAATTCTACAACACGCATTTTTGCCGCCTGCACCGCTAATGATTTATGAGATGCAAGATGATCCTGGCAAGTCTCACATAATCGATTATGATCTTGAGGATCACAATGATATTTACAGTCTTTCACTGTTTCCATCGCTGGCAGTAAATCGGCTAATGCCCTTACAGCCGTTGACTTGGCAGTACCTTTCTCCCCTTTGATTAATACCCCACCCAAAGATGGATTAATCACATTTAAAATCAATGCCAACTTCATATCCTCTTGTCCCACAATAGCGGTAAAGGGATAAATAGCAGAATGTCTCAATTTTCTTCCTCTCTTTCTACAGCGAATCATGTCATTTATGTACTGCTGGCAAATGTATTTTTCCGCTACTATTTTTCTATTAATGCATTAAATTGTGAAAACGTCATTACCGTAACTTGGGGCATTTTTACTAACTCTGCATATAATTTAATGGCTTGCCCCTTAAGGAAATCCCGCTTTTCAATTGGTGTATCCTCAATGATAATTAATCTTTCAGCCGTAAAAGCAGCTTGCAAATTATCAATATTTTGTTCCCCATAGGTTAAATCTGATAATACCACCCAATCGGCCGCATTAATCCATTTTCGATTTTCTTGTGCTGACAGCTCATCAATGTTTGAAAAAGGCTGCCCCAACAGACAAGGCAGATGAAAGGCTTCTGCCGCATTTGCATCTGCATCACCTGGCTGTATTACACCAAGGGTCAAACGATAGCCCCTTTCATAAAGCAAACGAATAATCTTTTCCCCAGACCCCCCACCGCAAATAATATGAACATTCGTATCCTTATTAGGATTACCATCATCAGCAGCATAGGTGTGAATATCTAGATTACCAGTTACTTTATTCATAAATACAGCAGCATGCAAACCATAAGCAGCTTGTAAATTTTCTTTGGTTATCACCTTTTCTGGAGGCCCGTCCGCAATCATTTTGCTTTCTGCCAATAGCAGCAACCGAGAGCAAAATTTAGCTGCTAATTTTAAATCATGCGCTACTATCAATACCGTTTTACCTTGCTTTGATATCAATTGACAATACCGAAATATTTCTTCTTGATAGACTAGATCCAGACTGGCTGTAGGCTCATCTAAAAAAATAAGAGCAGTTTCTTGTGCCAGAACTTTGGCCAATAATACACGTTGTTTCTCACCGCCTGACATCGTATGGACCGCTTTATTTGCTAATGCTTCTACTCCTGTAAACTCCATATATCGATGAGCGATTGCCTTATCCTCGGCCTGCTCATGCTGCCACCATTTTAGATATGGATACCGCCCAGTTAAAACTAACTCTAAGGCTGTAAAGCCAAAACCTACATTTACTTCCTGCTGCATATAAGCAACTTGTCGGGCCATTTCCTTATCCGACAAGGCTGCAATGGGACGACCTGCTAACTGTATCTCCCCCCCAGCTAAAGGTACAAAACCGCGCAAAGCAAGGAGTAAAGT
>CAMKSY010000101.1 GCA_946415545.1 uncultured Pelosinus sp.
GTTTTGAGTTGATTTCCACATGAGTCGGCAGCTTAGCCTTCGAAATCTGCGAAGTAATGGCTACTACGATAATGGTCGGACTATATTTATTACCAACATCATTTTGGATGACCAAAACGGGACGATGCCCTCCTTGCTCCGAACCCACTACCGGACTTAAATTGGCATAATAAATATCTCCACGTTTTACGACCATCTTTTATTCACGCTCCGCCAGTAGGGTAGGCATTTCAAATAAATCTGCATCAGCTAGCAAACCTTCCTCTGCTAATGTCAGATTAATCCCAGCCATTTCCTGATATCCTTTACGCATTTTATCATATATTTCCTTACGTCTACGCTCTTCAATACACAGTCGCATGGCATCACGCACAAATTGACTACGGCTTAATTTTTCAATTGCAATAATGCCATCTACTTCTTGAAGTAAGCTATTCGGGATACTAATCATAATACGCCTCAATTCTGCCACGCCTTCACCCCCGCCAGTTAACACAACATTCATATAGATAGATTATAGTTTCTTTATATACAAATGTCAATTTTTTTATACACGATTTCATTAACTGGCGAATGATGACAGGCTGCGCAACATATTTAACTAACCAAAGACTTGACTCTATTTGGAGTATGAACTCCATCTAGGTCGTAGTCACACTTATCCACCGAAACTAGCCGCTCTATCTCCTGCTTATCGAAAATGGGAATGTTGAGCGACTTGTCATTGAATAACTCCACTATCATAAGTATGCATGAAACAAGAGAAATTTATGCCTAATCATTTTCTTGAATACCAAATATTGCTGCTGGCAATGCCTTAATGATGTCACTAGCAATCATACCAATCATTCCATTTCTGGCGACAATATCTCCAGCTAAACCGTGAATGTACACACCAGCCAATGCAGCTTCGTGACTTGACAAGCCTTGCCCCACAAATCCTGCAATGATTCCAGTTAGCACATCACCAGCTCCGCCAGTTGCCATACCAGCATTACCACTACTATTAATATATACTTCACCATCTGGAAATGCGACTATTGTACGTGCTCCTTTTAAAATAATAATACTTCCCCACTCAACTGCCGCCTGACGAGCAATATATATCCGATCTTGATTGACCTCCTCGGCAGTTAAGCCAACAAGCCGCGCCATCTCTCCAGGGTGTGGCGTCAGTATCGGCACAGACTTAGCCTCGGCTAATAAAGAGGTATAGTTAATCAATGCATTTAAGCCATCTGCATCAATCACTAAAGGCCTCTCAATTGTTGTAATCACACGGCGCACAAGTGACATGGTTTCTTCATGACGGCCCAACCCCGGACCAATCACTACTACATCACTACGCAGGGAAATTTTTTGAAGCTCAGGGAAAGCCTCTTCTCCTAAAGCACCTGGACTCACCTCAGCTAAGGGACTAGTCATGACCTCTGTTACTTTCATCTCCATGATATCATGCAAGCTTTCGGCAATACCTAAATTTACTGTACCTGCACCAGAGCGCATTGCAGCACTCGCTGACAAAGCAGCAGCACCTGTTAATCCTTTAGAGCCTGCGACTACCAATACTTTTCCACAACTCCCTTTATGGGCATCAGGCTGTCTTCTGCCAAGCATGGCTGTTACGCTGCTGCTGCTGATAAGATTCTGCTGAATTGCAATATTCTCTATCAGTAACCTAGGAATGCCAATATCAGCTACGTACAGCTCACCAACATAAAGAGCACCTGGATATAGCAGAAGTCCCTGCTTAGGAAGAGCAAATGTAATGGTATAATTTGCTTTTACCGCTACACTCTGAATCTGACCTGTATCTCCATCAACACCAGTTGGTACATCTACGGCAATAATAATTTTATTCATTTTATTCATACATTCTACGACCTGAACCATATGATCCCTAAGTTTACCTGTAAAGCCTGTACCCAGCAGCGCATCCACCAGACAGTCTGTAAAGGTCATAGCAATTTTCACTTTATCCCAGTCGTGCTGATTCATTACTTCTAAAATATCAATTCCCATATTGGTAATGATTTGTAAATTGGTTAACGCATCGCCAACTACAGCTGTTTTGCTGCCGATTAAAAAAACTTTGACTTTCGCCCCTTGGTTATGAAGATGCCTGGCAACTACATAACCATCACCGCCATTATTTCCAGTTCCAGCAAATATAGAGATTTTTTTATTATGTAAATTTCCTAATATATTCTCAATTTGTCCAGCTACTTCTACACCGGCATTCTCCATGAGAACAATACCAGGAACACCATATTCTTCAATTGCTGCCCTTTCTATCTCTTTCATTTCAGCAACAGTTACTACTTTCATACTATTTTCCTCCCCATAAAATGGCCTGGGCAGCGGCATATTCTCGTGCGTGTGTCAATGATATATATGTCATACTAACCCCCATACTTTTTGCTAAAGCACCAAATTGTCCGCTTAAATTTACATGCGGGCAGCCCTTATCATTAAGAATAATTTCTATATCCTTAAGTTTTCCACCTGCCATTCCTGTTCCAAAGGCTTTCATGACTGCTTCCTTAGCAGCAAATCGCGCTGCATAAGAAGACGCTCTTTGCATACCCCGACTTTCACAATATTGCTGTTCTTGCAGGGTGAACACTTTGTCTACAAAAGATTGGCGCGTAATAGCATCTTTTATACGATTAATCTCAATAATGTCAATTCCAGTACCAATAATCACAGATTTCACTCCATATTACCTTTTACTATCATTCATTGTACCAGCATTAACTGTCTTTTGCCAATAGATACGGGCAAAATACAAAAAATGAATATAAAAAAGAAAGACTCAGCCTAAGCCAAGCCTTTCTTTTCTATATTCATTTCTTAAAGTTTCTCATGATGAGTACCTCAACGCGTCGATTTTTCGCTCGTCCATCAATTGTATCATTCGCGTCAAGTGGACGATATTGTCCATATCCAATAGCACTAAAGCGCTCAGGCTGTAAGCTTTTCTCACTCGATAAGATGAATTTCATAAAATTAATCGCCCGCTTAGAACTCAGCTCCCAATTTGAAGGAAATTCAGAGGTGTTAATTGGTATGCTATCCGTATGCCCGGAGATAACGATCTTCTGAGATAGAGGAACCAGAACTTTGGCTATTTCCTCACCAACACGCAAAGATTCGGGGCGTAAATCCGCACGTCCTGACGTAAATAAAGCAGAATCTTTGATACGAATCATTAACCCATCTTCTGTAAGTACTGTATTTAAATCACCAGTCAATTTATTTTCTTGAATATAATGGTCAATCTGTCGTTTTAGTTCCGAAAGCTGTGCAGTCTCTTGCAGCTGTTCCTGCCCCATAGCGCCTTCAATGGCCTGCTGATCAGGTATTGGTGTATTCAACTCAGGAGTAATTGCTCGATTATTATCGAAAATCGAAGGACTTCCGCTAAAAGCAGTATTAAAAGCATAGGCCATCTGATCAAATTTCTTTTGATCTACCTGCGCTGTAGCAAACAATACAATGAATAACGCTAACAGCAAAGTCAAGATATCAGCATAAGGAATTAGCCAAGATTCATCCATATGTTCTTCATGATGAGCTTGATGATGTTTCTTCCTTCTAGACATTATGCTTCCTCCGTTTTAGCCTTCATCTGCTCCCTTTCTGTTTGGGAAATAAACACCTTCAGCTTGGCTTCAATTGCAGTAGGAGAATCCCCTGCCTGCAAGGATAAGATTCCTTCAACCATCATTTTCCTTACATCCACTTCTTTTTTGGACATAATCTTTAACTTATTCGAAAAAGGATGCCAGATTACATATCCTGTAAAGATCCCGAGCAAAGTCGCTACAAAGGCAGCTGCAATGGAATGTCCTAGAGCATCAATATCATTCAAATTCCCTAATGCAGCAATCAGACCAACTACTGCACCAAGTACCCCCAGTGTAGGCGCATAGGATCCGGCCTGGGAAAAGATCAACGCTCCAACACGATGACGTTCTTCCATTCCTTGAATTTCAGCTTCCAGAACATCCCCGACAAAATCTGGATCAAGTCCATCAATTACCATGCTTAAGCCTGTTTTGAGAAAAACATCCGGCACTTCTTCCACACGGCTTTCCAGTGCTAGAATGCCTTCCCGTCTAGCTGTTTGTGATAATTCTACAAACATCTTTAGCATGTCACTTTTTGACATAAATTCAGGTTGTTTAAATAACATTTTAACAAGCGTCGGAAAATTCTTAAGAACTTCCATCGGAAAGGCATTCAACAAGCAAGCTGCCGTACCAGCAATAATAATCAAAAATGCCGCTGGATTTATTAACACTACTAAACTTGCACCTTTAAGCACCATCCCTACGCCAACAGCCACAAATCCGAGTCCAATACCAATTATTGTTGATAATTCCACAATTCAGATCCCCCTAAACCTAACGATCAGTATAGTTACTTCTAGTTAGCATATATACTTGTAAAAATAAATCCACAATCTGCCTCTTACATATTTCTTTGTTTTTCTGCTTTTTCCTGCAAATTATTTGTTAATTTTTTGCTTTGACGAAAGCCAAATCCAGTAGAGATATGTCTGCCAATGCCTTGAATTTTTCCTGTAATACAGCCTACGCAGTGCTTTGGAGTGTCATTAACACAAATTTTACCTGGATATAGCATATACATCTTTCGATATTCACCTTCGGTAACATTAGGCATTACTACATTAGCACCGCTTTGGAGAGCAATAATGCGTCCGTTTTTGTCTAATGTTTCCATAGCTGTAGTAGCTGGAATATTCGCATCAGGCAACAACAGCCTAGTAATTGCCATTACTTTTATACTTGTGTTAAAAGTGCCCCCTCTCTCTTGTGCCAGCGGTGTATCAGCGTTGGGAATAAAAGGTCCTAACCCGATCATATCAGCATCTAATGATTTAAAAAATAATATATCATCTGCTAAGCATCCCAATGTTTGATTCGGAAGTCCTACTAAACAACCTGTCCCCAGCTCATATCCAAGATCTTTTAAATCTCGTAAACATCGTAATCGATTTTCAAGACTCATACCTGGATGCATTTCTTTATAGATTTTTGGATTCGTTGTTTCGATTCTAAGTAAATATCGGTCTGCGCCAGCCTCTTTATAAGCTTGATATTCATCTCTGGTCTTTTCGCCAAGACTTAGAGTAATGGCTAATCCTAAAGCCTTTATACTCTTAATAATGTATTGCATATCAGCCACAGTATAAGACTGACTTTCACCAGATTGCAGTACAACTGTCTTATAATTATAGATTTTAGCCTTATTAGCAAGATCAATAATCGTATCTGGGGCCAATTTGTATCGCTTCACCTTAGCATTTTCTTTTCTTAACCCACAATAAAAACAATTCTGCTGACATATGTTTGAGAATTCGATTAAACCACGCAAGTGCACTTGATCCCCCACATATTGGCTACGCACTCTATCAGCGGCTAGAAATAATTGTTGATCATATTCATTACATCGCAGCAAATCCACAATCTCTTCTTTCGTTAAAGAATGAGTGGTCTCAGCCTTGTTGATTATATCTACTATTTTTGCCACGCTTCGATCCTCCTTACTGTAACGTTAACATTTAGTTCCTCATTTTCTCTGGCAATCCCTTTTCCATTATACTATAGTAGATATTCATTCGACATAATGCTATTTAATTTTAAATAAATTGCTGATGTATGAACCAATTACTACTAACTATAGAATATTCTACTAATAAATGCCTCTATCAAAAGATATAGATTTGATAAAAATACGCTTTTATTCAACAAAAAAAATGAAAATATGCATTGATCGCCAAAGTAATCCAACACCAGAATCATTTATCCATTGTTAAACTACCGAGAACGATAGACTCATTATATTTTCCGGGAAATAAAATGTAAAGATATCTTTGATTTGTCTTTAAATGAATTGACAAGAATATCTTAGATTGTTAGAATAAATTCACACATTAAAATAGCATACATAAAAGTTTTTTATATTCTTGATATGATCCTTTGAATGCCGCCTCAGCGGCATTCATGCTGTCAAGATCCTTTTATATATTATCTTTAGGAGGCTATATGGATTTATTAAAAAAGCGGATTCAATCTGATGGACTGGTCCTAAATGATTCATTGCTCAAAGTAGATTCTTTCCTAAATCAACAAATTGACCCTGATCTAATGCTGAAAATAGGTGAAGAGTTTGCTCACCGCTTCCAAGGAGAGCAAATCACTAAAATATTGACGATTGAATCCTCTGGAATCGCAGTATCTGTGATGGCAGGTTTAGTACTTAACATACCAGTGGTTTTTGCCAGAAAGAAAAAATCGGTTACGATTACTGAAGATATCTATTATACAAAAGTTTACTCTTTTACAAAACAAGAGAGCAATGACATTATTGTTTCAAAGCAATTCCTGCAAAAAGATGATCATGTGTTAATTATTGATGACTTTTTGGCTAATGGAGAAGCAGCTGCCGGTTTGGCTGAGATTGTTCATCAAGCCAATGCAAAGGTTACAGGAATCGGTATTGTAATCGAAAAATCCTTCCAGCCTGGTGCAAAAAAATTAAAGGATGCTGGCTATCGAGTGGAGTCCCTAGCCCGTATCGCCTCTTTTGGCAACGGACAGGTACATTTTCTATAACCATTCGTTCTGTCTATAAGGTACTAATCACACATATCTACTAAAATAAGGTAGTCTATGAATCTTGTACACAAGGCTCATAGACTACCTTATTTCTCTTTATCCTTCTAAAAAAGTAACCCCATATCCGCCTCTTGGATACGAAAAATCAATATTATCACAAATTAAGCGACATCCCCCACACTCTACACACTGTTTATACAAAACCATTAGAGGCTGTTTGGCGTCTGTACTTTCTTTAAATACACCTGACGGGCAAAAGGTTAAACATTGTTTTGCTCTGCATTTTTGGCATATGGCATCATCTAGAATCAATACGTGCTGCCACTCTTCATCGGGCTGAAAACAAATCACAGCTAGCTGTTCATCGAACTGATTCATCCTCGAACCACCTTTATGACTTTCCAAATGTCACTCGCCATTTTTAGCAAGGGCTGCATGCTGGTTATTTTCTTAAAGATAAATATGCGTTTCGCCTTTTTGGGCATTGTATATACTTTTGAAATCTGGAAAGCAGTCTCAGTTGCTATTTTGCTATACAAATCAAATAAATACGGAAGATCCTGCTGTAATTTTGCAATTTTTGCATTCGCTTTTAAATCTTGCATGACAAAGCTCTCATCCAGCAAGGTACGGTACAAAAATAGTTTTTTTGCTGAGAAATCTCTCTTTTTTTTACTCTCATAAGCTGCTTGGGCTGCAAAGAATCCTGACCACATTGCCAGATTGATACCATGAGTGCCATTCACAAGGGAAGCTGCATCACCAATAATCAGTAAGCCGGGATGAACAATTTCGGGAACGGCATAATAGCCGCCCTCGGGAATTACGGATGCACCATATTCGATTACTGTCCCTCCCATTAGGAGAGGGCGAATAAAAGGATGATTCTTGATACGGCTTAAAAGCTCATAAGGACGAATACCGGAAACGGAAAAATCAGAAACCGACATTCCCACATTGATATTAATACTGTCTTGAAAGGTATGTATAGAACTTGTGCCATTAAGCCCAGCTGTAGGATATCCCAGTAAGCCAATTATACTGCCATAACCATAGGCTAACTGAAATCGTTCTTCAATGACGCTGGCAGGCAAAGAAATAGTTTCTTTCACATAAAGAGATATATTTTGTGGTGACACTTTAGGAACTAGGTTTGATTTTTCTGCAACTAAGGAATTGGCGCCGTCAGCTAAGACAATAATATTTGCAAAATATTGTTCTTTCTGCGGTGGTGATATTTGTACTCCAATTGCCTGGCAGTCATCAAAAAGTACCTCTGAAACCTTATAGTTGCATTGAAAGGTTACACCAGCAGAGATTGCCTTATCCACAAGCCATTGATAAAGGACTCTGCGCTTTACTGTGAAACGGTTATAGGGAGCCGCTGTAAATTTCAAACTTTGAAATGAAGTGGATAATAAAGAATCCTCTGTCATAATCCAATACGCCTGCTGCATTACAATGCGTTCACATTGGCATTCATCCCAGAAATTTGGAAACAGTTTGTGAGTATGTTCCGCAATTAAGGACGTTCCACCACAAATTTTCGCACCAGGAAATGGACCGCGTTCGAGAAGCAGCACATCAAGACCTTGCTTCGCCATGAAATAGGCAGCACTTGCACCTGCTGGTCCTGCCCCAACGACGACAACATCATATTTTTTCACATTGCTAGTATCAATCTTACTATTGCTCTTCTTCTTACTTTCTGCTATTTTTTTAGCTTGATACCAGTGTTTTAACATGCAATCACCCTTGCTATAGTATCTCGCATCCTTATTGTTACTATTCTTATCATGCTAAAGGACTACCTCGTACTTTCTTCTCGGATAAATTACCATAGATATGGTAAAACTAAAGGAATAGTACACAGAAAAAGGAATGACTCGTAAATGCTTTCAAGACGTGAATTTATTCAATTGTGTATGTCAGCAACCATTGGAATGAGCCTTACAGAGTACTTAATTCCTGTCATGCAGAGTGCATTTGCACAAAATAAAATTACAAAAGCACCCGTCATTTGGTTAGAATTAGGCTCTTGCACAGGTGAATCTGTATCGTTGCAAAACGCCATCAATCCTTCTCTTGAACAGTTACTAGCAGAATCCCTCGATATACGTTATCACTGGCTGGTAAATGTCGCCAGCGGGAATGACGTTACTCAGATACTTGAAGATACACTAAAAGAAGAAGAAGGCAACTTTTGGCTCATTGTAGAAGGGTCTGTGATGACAGCAGAAAACGGCCGTTATAATGAAATTTTTATGCGAAATGGAAAAACAGTCACAGGCTTGGAAGCTGTACAAGAGATTGCTCAAAAAGCCAAATACGTGATCGCAGTAGGAGACTGTGCTGCTTTTGGCGGACCAGCGGCAGCTTATCCCAATCCTGGAGCTGCTAAAGGAGTATGGGAAGTAGTAAATAAGCCGGTTATTAATATTCCTGGATGCCCGACCCATCCAGACTGGATGAGCGGAACCTTTACTCATCTACTGCTCTATGGCCTCCCACAACTAGATAGTTACAATCGTCCACTCCTTTTCTTTAGTAAAACCATCCATGACCTATGTCAGCGCCGTCAACAATTTGAAGACGGCATATTTGCAGATTTCCCTGGCGGTACAGGATGTTTGTATAAAGTAGGCTGTAAAGGTCCAGTTACTCATGCAGATTGCCCCCTGCGACAGTGGAATCATTCTGTGAACTGGCCAGTGAAAGCTGGCGCTCCTTGCATAGGTTGTGCCAGTCCTCATTTTCCTGACGGAATGTCCCCATTTTATAATCATTTACCGGATATCCCAACCCCATTTGGAACATTAAACATCAAAAAAATCAGTGCTGGTCTCCTTGCTTTTGGCATTGGAGGTGTTGGTACCCATTTTGCCTTTGCAGTAGTAAAGAAGCGAATTCACAAGCATTACCTAAAAGGAACAAAGCCACTTGAAACAATACCGCCCGAAACCTTAGAACAGGCAAAGCAGGAATTGAAAGAGCTGACAAAGCAAAATCGAGCTTTGCTTTCCATCAACACAAAATCAGATACCAAACAAGTACTGCAGCATCAAAAATGGTGGCGACGTAAGTTAGCTGAATTTTTACATCCCAAAAACAAAGATGGAGAATAATAATGACAAAGAAAACTCTCTTTCCAGTATCAAGAGTCCACGAACCCCTCAAGGTCGATATAGAGATAGAAAATGGCCAAGTAATCGATGCAAAGGTAGGAGCTACTTTATTTCGAGGTTTTGAGAATATTATGATCGGCAGAGATCCTCGTGATGCGGCACTACTCACCCAGCGTATCTGCGGAATTTGTTCAAGTGCCCATGCCATTTCCGCTGCTCTTGCCCTACAGCAGGCTTTTCATGTAGAGCCAACACCAAACGGACAGCACCTCATGAATTTAATATTTGCAGCAGATATTATTCAAAATCACCTTCGTCATTTTTATGTACTGGCAATTTATGACTATGTCAAAGGTCCTAACATGCCGCCCTACACACCTCGCCCAGAAGGTGATTATCGTCTCCCTCAAAAACGCAATGAAGAACTATTGGCACATACCAAAGAAGGAATGCTAAAAGCAATGCGTGCCCATGAAATGCTGGCAATATTCGGTGCCAAGATTCCGATGCAGCAGACTATTCTTGTTTCAGGCGTGACTGAAAAAGCAACTGCTGATCGCATTAGCGCTTATAAAGGCATTCTCCACGAGCTTATGGAGTGGGTGGAACAAGTTTATTTATACGATGTAGCTGTAGTAGCAGATTACTATAAGGATTACTATTCCATTGGCAGTACGGAAGGCAATATGATGTCTTACGGCATGTTTCCGCAGCCCATAACTGGAAAAAGGGAATACGCTCCAGGTATTATAGTGGCCAAAGGCAAAGTAGAGCCTCTTGACGTTGCGAAGATAAGCGAAGATATTAGATACAGTTGGTATCAAGACGATGTTATCCTTCGCAATCCGGAAAAAGGGACAACCATACCAGATCGGGACAAAAAAGATGCCTACTCCTGGATAAAAGCTCCACGTTATGAAGGTAAGGCCTTTGAGGGGGGAGCCTTAGCAAGGGCCTGGATTAGCGGTAAATACCAGCGAGGTACAGGGGTTATGGATCGCATTATGACCCGTGCCCAAGAGACCTTAAGTATATGCAAGCTGGCTGATCGCTGGCTATCTCAGCTTTCTCCCGATGCTCCGACTTATTCCACCTACACTCCGCCACTGCAAGGTGAAGGCATTGGATTGACAGACGCCATGCGGGGATGCTTAGGTCACTGGCTGAAAATAAAAGATGGAAAAGTCGACCACTATCAGATCGTCACGCCGACCACCTGGACTTTTTCTCCCAGGGATGAGCAAGGTCAGCGCGGCCCTGTAGAAGAAGCCCTTCTCGGAACACCAGTAGCAAATACAGAAGACTTAATCGAAGTAGGACGAATTGTCCGCTCCTTCGATCCCTGTTTTACCTGCGCTGTGCATCTGATAGATGCACCTGCAGATACTCCTTCCATGATGATCTAAGACAATACGTCTTTTGACTCATTTGTTTTAGATTCGACTTCCATCTCTTTGTGAATATATCCTGTAAACATAGCCTGCAGGTTCGCTGGGCTTTCAGTAAATACAAGGTATATGTGCAGCGGGATTGACATAGCAAAAAAAATAGCCATACTATAATGAAGCATTCGAATTACATGTAATCCCCCTACTTTCCACTGCAGCCATTGAGAACTTCCAGAATATAGCATTGTGCTTCCTGTAATAGCTGCTATGATTACTGCGATAAACCATAAAGTAAATATTAGCTTTTGTCCTGGATTATAACGTCCAAAATTAGGATGGCCTTCACTAATAAAAAAAACATAACGTATAAAACTAGGTACGTTCACCCAATCCCGTGGCAAAATTAGAATCTCAGGAATTTTATTTGTATAAATATAATAATAAAGATGACTTAGCAGATTGACAATTAGGATCGAACTAAAAAACGTATGTGTTTTGCGCACCGCTTCCATTGGAAGCTGCACCAAACTCCAAGGATGATCCATATACAATCCCGTAAACAGCAATACAATTACTGACGAAAACATGACCCAATGGCAAAGACGTATAGGCAAAGGATGCAAAAGCAGCTTCATTTTTACTACACTCCTAGCAATTATTTTTACTAAAAAAATAGTCTAAAAGCTTTATTAAAGCTTTCGACTATTTTAGATACTATTAATACGGCTGATGCATCTTTCCATTTTGTATGGCTTCTTCTGTAATGACCTGTTCTCCACGTTTTATTGCCTCACGCACCATAGAACCTACTTCACCCGTGGTCACATCGCTCCAATCATGGTCTTCAACTTTTTCACCAGAACCAAGATCATGAGCTAATTTATATTTTGATTCTTCTGACATAACTTTTTCCATATAAAGCCACCTCCAGTATTTATTTTCGGAAGCCTATCTATAGTATTAGCAATTACATCAAAAGCCATTCACATAAAAAAGGGTTATTCAGCACACCAATGAGATGTGTCTGAATAACCTTTTATTTCTATATGACACTTTAAATTGTACAAATTACTCGCCGATATACATTTTGATAATACTTTTGTTTAAAATAGAGATAGATGAAATGTTAGTTTCATCTAT
>CAMKSY010000102.1 GCA_946415545.1 uncultured Pelosinus sp.
CAAGTTTACGGACTTCTTCTGCAACTACAGCAAAACCCCGTCCTTGCTCTCCTGCACGTGCAGCTTCTATGGCAGCGTTTAGAGCCAGTAAATTCGTTTGTCCGGCAATATTGGAAATCGTATCAACAATTTGTCCAATTTCCTTGGAACGATCTCCTAATTTGGCAACTACTTGCGCTGAGGAGATGACCGTCTGCTCGACAGAGACCATTTGATGTACGGCCTTATCAACGGACTTGTTGCCTTCGTTGGCCTTCTCTGCTGCTAAAGACGATTGTTCAGCCACCTGATTTGTATTAGCTGAAACTTGCTGGATACTGGCTGACATATTTATGACAATTTCCGAGGTGCCATTGGCAACACTTAGCTGTTCGTCCATTCTATTAGCTACATCGGTAATGGCACCAGCAACTTGGTTAGCAGCTTGCGATGATTGATCAGCGCTGGCAGTCAGCTCTTCGGAAGAGGCTGCGACCTGTTCTGCAGAAACATTGACATGGTGCATCAATGCACGGATGCTAGCACGTGTATTTGCCAAGGCATCTGCCAATTGTCCAAATTCATCTTTACTGGAAAATGCACGGGGCTTGTCACTAAAATCACCAGCAGATAATTGATTACAGAATAATACCATCGTATGTAAGGGATTTGTTATGATCTTGGTAATGTACCAACCTAATAATCCTAGTAGTAAAGATGACATTAAAATGATGCTAATCATAATCTGCGTTGCTTTCACAACCGATTCATGATTGGATGCATTCATTTGTTCTGATAATGAGGTGTAGTAATCCATTAGATTTCGCAAGCTGCCAGTAAGGGCATTTGTCAATGGTTCTACTTCGTTAACATACGCCGCATAAGCCTCTATATTTTTCTTTTCCTGTGTCAGTTTAATCACTTGATCTCTCGCTGAAATTTGCTTTTCTAAAGCGCTTTGTACTTTATCTAATAATTCTTTACCTTGTGAGTCTATAGGAATTTTTTCAATTTCTGCAAGTGCGCTCCTAATTAAGGCAGATCGATTATCAATATTGCTTCTTAGCTTTTGATTCTTTTTCTCATCAGTTGAGACCATCAGCTCTATTGTTGCTGCGATTGATCCTCTGACATTGGTAGCACTTTCATTTACCAGCCTAACTGGCACCAATCGGTCCTTATACATCAAATTCATATTCGTATCTGACTGTCTAAGATAATGATAGCCTGTATATCCGACAACCCCCATACATAAAAATCCAATAAAGACTAGTATTATTAACTTTGATTGAACTTTCATATTTTTAATAAATCCCATTTTGCCCATCTCCTTTTAAAGATTATAGTAATGGTAGATCGTTCATACCTCCTAGCTGGTAGTTCTTAAACAATAAAAGACGGTCAGGAATTTCCCGACCGTCTACATGCGTGGCTAAGCATGGCGGCCTGGCAATCTTGATCGTGTAACGACTGTAGACCCATAGCTTTGCGTCCCTGCTTTTCAACAGGTTTGCCAATGTATTCAACTTGCTTGCTAATGTCAAAAAAATACCAAATTTTATGCTGTCATTGTATAATAGGGATAAGGCATAATCAAATACTTATTATTTTATGTCTGATATAGTTTTTTTCTATATTGATATGAAATAATAAGTTTTTCTTTCTAACTGATAGTTCGCGAAAGGGTGAATGATGGCAGTGCAAAATGTTGTGGCTGATAAACAGAAAAGGAAGATGAATAGCTGTGACAGAACGTGAATTATTATATGTTAAAATAATTGTGGAAGAACGCAGTATTTCCAAGGCTGCCAAGAAACTGTTTTTGACTCAGCCTTCCCTTAGCAATTGTATTCAAAAAATTGAAATGCAGCTTGGCACTAAATTATTTAAAAGGACAAATACGGGTTTGATCCCCACGTTTGCCGGTGAACGTTATTATCAAGTTGCTGTTGATATTATGAAAATCTATAATGACTTTGAAATCGAAGTCAGTGACATTAATAGCTTAAAAAAGGGCAGAATTGTACTCGGTATTACTCTTTATCTTGCAACCCATGTGCTGCCCATTATTTTGCCGAAATTTAAAGAGCGTTGTCCCAATATAGAGGTAAATATTGTGGAGCGAAACTCTACGGAGCTGGACATGGCTTTAGCTTCAGGAGAAATTGACTTTGCGATCATGCACACGTTCCCATTCTGTAAGCATTCTCATAGTAAGAATGTAGATATTTATCCTTTATTCAAAGAACCAATTCTTTTAGTAACTGCTAAAGATCACCCTTTGCGTCAATATGCCGTGCATAGCAACAATTTGGCATATCCTCAAATCGACATTGCTTTATTTGCCAATGAGCCGTTCATCTTGTTAAACAAAGAACAAAAAATTAGACATGTTTCAGATGTTATTTTACAAAAAGCCAACATCAATCCAATTATTATACTGACTACCAAAAGCTATGAAACGGCAAGAAGGCTTTCTTGTGAAGGAATTGGCGTAACCTTTGTTCCGCTGCAATATCTGCAAATTTTCCCTGGTGTCTACCAACCTGCCTACTACTATATCAATGAAAAATATGAGCCTTATTGGACAATGTGTGTAGCCGTTCAGAAAAATGCATATATTTCTAAAGCTGCGCAGTTATTTATTCAAATCGTAAATGAAAGGTTTGGATCAAGCTCTTCCGAGTAGTCCCGATCTGGCAGCATAATGCCTATAATGTAGAAGACTAGTAAAGAAGAGACTCATAATCTGGTAACCAATTAGATCATGAGTATTCCACCAACATATCCGTTCTTTTGCTATAATTAGAATGGGGCGGTTTCTTTTGTTTCAAAAATATGCTTCATGTTTCTTTGAACTTTCATGTCTTTATCCTTGTACTGATGAAGTAGATGTAAGGTATAGTGTTACAAGGTTGACTAGCAATTCTTTTGAGATTCCTTTATTGCTCACCATCTGCGAGAGATATAATCGATATTTAATGCATCTATTTTTGTGAAAAAACAATATATTTTTTGCAATACAATGTTTCTTTCACAATACTCTTGTCGAACTTTTAATTTCATTACATTACTTTGCGGAATTTGCAGCTTGTTTATTTGAAAAATTTGAATCGGCTTTTTCACAATAATACCTCCACATAAGACTGTATTAGGGCCATGAAGACCCAATTCCGAGTCGTTGTCTGCAAGATATTATACATGAAGAATGTGACAGAAATATTACAGCTTATAAAAAGGAATTGGTACAATGTGAACTGTATATTCTAGAAAGTATTGGAAATTTGGATTGCCGATGCCAGTGACTCTCACCTAAGGTGCATTGTAAGCAAAGAAACTCCTGCAAAGTGGATAACATTCATTACTTTGCAGGAGTTTCTATTTTTAATGGTAGATAAAATAAAAGACAATGTTTATCAAGAACCAAAAGGCCGGCTTCCTGCAGTTAGCTGCAGCGGGAGAACCTCTTGCGCGATAGAATTGGCGAAACTTTAAAGCAGATCATAAGATTATTGCAGTGTACTGGTTTCTATATTATAGGTCACAGAGTCTGCTGACCAAGTGTCATCACCTTGTGTAATCTGTACATGACCGTTGAATACCCCCAGTTTGGTACGCCAGTTAAAGTCGGCCGCGTCAGAAATTATCGTTATGTTGGGCTGTTTAAATGTCACGCCACCGTCAAGTATCGCTTTCTTTTGACTGCCATATACGTAAACGCTGCCGGCTGTAAGGTAGATATTACCTTGTGTAAGGGTTATATCGTCCGAGCCCCAGACTTCCTGCGAACTGAGGCTGACTTTTGCTTGCCCCGCAGTTATAATCCGGTTAGCCACTTCAATGTACACATTGCCCTGCAGCATATAGAGTCCGGTATTTGCATCGTAGTAGGTGTTATCAGCGTTAATGATAGGCTTTGCTGCAAAAGCAGTTGTTGTGCTGATTAAAAGACATAAAAGCAAGATGAGGGATAATAAAATTTTATGGTTCATTTTTTTGACCTCCGAGTTGCTAAATTTGATTTGTTTAGCGAATGAAACTTTTCTAATTCAATGAATGTCTTCAGGATTACTCCTGCAGTGCTGCTCTTATGGGGACTTTTTTGATAAAAGGTTGCTCATAAGAATAAACCTGCATCCATTGTCCGTCACGTATAATCTCGACCTTTCCCAGTTTTCGACCTTCCCAGATCCAGGTTTGTATGACTTCGCAAACCAGCTTGTGGATTTCTTCTGGTGATAAGGAAGGATCTGATTCTACGGGTATACCATGAATAAGCATATTACACATCTGCCATATCTCCTTAGTTATAGGTTAATGATGCATTTTAATGACAACACAGCAACAACTGCTTAACGAATGTATACGTAGTGCTGAAAGTGTCTAAGTAAAACTAATTAATTGATTTCAGTCAATTAATTAGTAAAAAAACCTCCATTCAGTTGTTGTCCGAATGGCGTTTTATATTCATTGCTATGAATTATTAGTAACGACACGTATTATCATACCTTCTTGCATCCCTAATGCTTTTGCCATGAGCCCTTCTGCAAGCTTAAACTGGCAGGTCAGCAGGTCATCAGGTGATTCTTCATAGATTGTATCAATTAAGCAATCAAGGATGGATAAGATCAAATTCATTGCTGCTTTGGGATGAGAAACATTAAAATAGTTTTGCTGCTTCCCTTCTTCAATGATTTTTAACAGAAAAGGTGCCACTAATTGTTTACCTTGACGGGATAATTTATCTACGAGATGCAAAGTCCGGTCATCATATAAGAAATCAAACAAAAGGCCATCTTTGTAATGAATAGTACGGAAGATCGCTTGTATTACAGATTCGATTTTTTGAGGAGGAGTAATGCTGTGAGAATCAATGATTGGCTCAAAGGTTGATGTGAATGTGGACATGTGGCGATTGATCAGTGCTTCTAATATTTCCTCCTTCGATTTAAAGTAATAATAGAGTGTTCCTTGCGCAACTCCCATTTTTTTTACGATATCACTGATTGCTGTTTCATGATAGCCATTGGCATAAAACAGCGGTTCAGCAGCATCCAGGATCTCGGATATTCGTATCTGAGGATCTTGCGGAGGGCGTGCCATGGTCATCACCTCATTAATTGATTTCAGTCAAATTATAAACTTTGTTGGAATTTCATGTCAAGGTTTATTTTTATCCAAGCAGAAGGGTTTGGGGAAATATGTGGAATAAAGGAATCGAAATCATCTGAGTGGCTCTGTGGCTTTTTATTATATGTTTTAAAGGGAAATTTAGTGATGAGGGAATTGAAAGATGAAAAAGGTACTATGTTCATGGTCTTGACTAGAGAATATGATTGTTATATACTTTTTTTATACTGTACGGGGGTATGGCATAATGAGATAAAGGAGGTGAACCGAAATGAGTCAAACTGGTGAAATCGTAATAAAAATTGAAGGTATGTCTTGCGGACATTGTAAGTCAGCCGTCGAGAAGGCTCTTACTGAGGTTGCAGGAGTTACGAGCGCTATTGTTAATTTAGAGAAAAAAGAAGCGGTAGTGACTGGCTCGGCTGAGCTTGCCTCTCTTCATCAAGCAATAGAAGAAGTAGGTTTTGATGTAGTTGCCTAATGAGGTTCATAACCTGTAGGAAACGGTGCCCTATAAAGTAGACAAAGAGAAGTCTGCTTTATAGGGTTTTTCTTTTCGATTCAGCAAGGCGTAGTACATTGCCAGTCCTATATCAGTGAATACTGACAGTCTATTTTCCACACCCCTTCGTTGTGAACAATAGCCTCGTCATTATCCTACCGTTTTAAAGCTGACAAGGTACTAGGGGAAATTCTGCTCTTTATATGGTATGATTAGTCTAATAAAACACTGTGATTAAAAAAATGAGGAAATCATAGCAAGTTGAATCGCAAAAACTCTAAGCATTCGATTATTACGAATTTTACAGATATAAAATAGATAGGAGCTATCATATATGCATAGAATTGGTGTAATCGGTCCTGATCGTACTGTGGAGCGGATTCTAGAGGTGGCAGCTGGTTTTATTCATGAAGTTGAATGTATACCCTTTCCTTATGACGATGAGATAGAAATTCAAAGGATCTTACAGGAACATCGAAGTCAGGTGAAAGGCTGGCTCTTTTCTGGTCCCGTTCCCTATATTATCGCTCAGGAGCATATAAAAGCGGATGATACAGTTGCCTATTGCCAGACAATGGGCGGAGGATTCTACCTGTGCTGCCTGCAGATGGCCTTTGCCCACAAAGTGGTTTTAGAACGTATTTCGATTGATTTTATTGAATCAGAAGTAGATATAGAAAAGTTACTTTATGCAACAGGGATACCATGGAGTGATGTCTTCGTTAAGTATTACAGCCGCCAATATGACCCGGAAGAGATTATTCAGTTTCATCTTCAGTTGTGGCGGGAAGGTAAAATTGATGGCGTCATAACGGCATTACGCAGTGTTATGAATGCATTGCAAAAAGAAAACGTTCCAGTCTATCACTTTACTTTAAGTGAGCAAGAGATTAATCAATCTCTTAAGATTATTATTGAGAAAGTACAGTCCTCTTATTTCAAGAATACGCAAGTAGGACTGGTGATCATTGAAGTTGGCAATTATGGAAAGATTATTGAAAGGTCTAAGACTCCCTATGATCTGCAACTTTTAGAGTTAAGGCTAAAGTCAATTTTACTGCCTCTTTGCAAGAGCCTGGATGGCTATCTTCTGGACAAAGGAACCGGGGTATATGAGATCTTTAGCTCTCGTGGAGCGGTACAAAGGGAAATCACGATGCTGCAAGATACCATTGAGCAATTAATAGTGGCAGTAAACATTGATGTTCCTATCACTGCGGGCATTGGTTTTGGCGAAACAGTTTTTGCTGGTGAAATCAACGCTCATCGAGCGCTTCGCAATACAAGGGAACAAAAGGGAGCTCGCGTTGTTATTGTACAGGATGATGGCAAAATAGTTGAGGTAGTCAGCTATAATAAAGCATTAAGTTACGAATTTTATTCGAATGATGCTGATTTGCTGAAAAAGCTAAATAAAGTGAGTGTAGGAATCAAGACATATCGGAAGATTGAGAACATAGTACAACGTATGGGGTGGGGGGCTTTTTCAAATTCCCAACTGGCTGTTCAGATGTCAGTCACTGAGCGGAATGTTCGAAGGATTATAACAAGTCTTTGTGAGGCTGGATTAGTTGAGCATGTAGGCGAAGAATATGCAGCAGCAAGAGGGCGCCCAAACAAACTGTACCAAATAGCCTCGTATAAAAAATGAAAAACATTGATTTTTCGAGAATATCTATGCTTTTTGCATGGTATTCTCTTATTTTGCATTTAGAACAAATGAAGAGATACAAAGGTACTTGCTGTTTCTAATCCTGCTGTTATATAATCATTTTAGGAAAAATGCCGTATGTATTCCTTAAATAAAAGAGGTGATTTGAAAAAGAAAAATGTCATAAAAACAGATTTTTATAATAATTGGGAGTGATGTAGTGGATATTTTGCGTAATTGGAAAATTCATCTTTTGGTACTTATTATTGTTATTATGTCAGAGAATCTTGGAGTTATAAAATATGGTCTCATTATTTTGCTGCCGCTGCTGCATGCATTGGTACTTGGCGGCATCATCAGCTTTCCTAAATTTAAAATTCTATCAACAAAGCAGATGGAAGTAGCTGCGGGAATTCTGCCTATTGCGATGATGCTTTTAATCGTAAAAATCGGCTTAGATATTGGACCGAATATATCCTTGCTGTTCCATTCGAAAGGAGCGCTGCTTCTTCAAGAAATCGGCCATTTCTTTGGCACGGTTATATTAGGCTTGCCGATTGCTGTATTCTTAAGAATGGGGAGAGAATCCATTGGTGCTACGTATTCCGTTGCTAGAGAACCGAATATTGCCATCATTGCAGAGAAGTTCGGACTGGATTCGCCAGAAGGTCGGGGCGTAATGGCCACATATATCTGCGGAACGCTGGTTGGCGCAGTATGGTTGTCGATTTTAACCGGAGTAGTTGCCAAGTTGGGAATTCTTCATCCCTATGCATTGGCTATGGGGTCAGGTGTGGGCAGCGGCAGTATGATGGCTGCTTCAGTTGGTTCCATTATTGCAGCTTATCCGGATATGGAACAGCAAATCCGGGCTTACGCAGGGGCAGCGAACTTAATGTCTACGATCTTGGGCATTTATGTAAGTCTCTTTTTTTCGTTACCTTTGGCGACCAAACTGTATAATTTTTTAAGCAAGTTTCAGAGTGATCAAGATACTGCAAAGGAGAAGGCATAATGAATAAACTACAGAATATGACCGTTGCCATGATCATATCAGGATTGCTAATGGCAGTCGGTAATGTCATTGGTTATAAAGTAGATTGGTATAGCTCCCTATTAGGCGTCCTTGTCATTATTGTGATTGGCCTTATTGGAATGGCTGTCAGCCAAGTGCCTGGACTGAATAAGCTGCCTATGGTTTTTTGGATTTCGATTGTTGCTATTATTATTTCTCTTCCAGGGTTTCCCGGCAGTGCATGGGTAATTCAAATAACTAAAAAGGTGCAATTTTTAGCCGTTACGACTCCTATCTTGGCCTATGCTGGCTTATCATTGGGGAAAGATATTGAGTTATTTAAGAAGTTATCCTGGAAAATTGTACCCGTAACGTTGGCTGTAATGACAGGGACGTTCTTGTTTGCTGCGATTATTGCCCAATTTGTCCTAAAATGGGAAGGTGCAATTTAATCAAAAAAATGGTGCTGGAGGTAGACGATGAAAAAGGAAGAATTAAAACAACAGATTTGTCAGGCAATCGAAGCAAGTAAAGAACAAACCCTTGCATTGGGAGAGTCTATCTATAAAGAACCAGAGCTAGGCTTTAAAGAAACGAAGACTGCTTCCAAGGTAGAAGAAATATTCCGTGAATTAGGCATATCATATGAAAAAGAGCTGGCAGTTACTGGTGTAAAGGGTCGCCTCAAAGGCAAAAAATCAAAACGTACTGTTGCCATACTCGGTGAGCTTGATGCTGTTACCTGTGCTGCTCATCCTGGTGCCGATCCCTTAAGTGGTGCTGCTCATTGCTGTGGTCATAACGTTCAGATTGCAATGTTGATGGCTGTAGGCAGAGCTTTACTGGAAACAGGTGCCATGGAATACTTAGCTGGAGATGTGGTGCTTTTCGCTGTTCCGGCAGAAGAATATGTTGAGATTTCTTATCGCAACAAGCTTCGCGAAGAAGGTAAAATTACGTATCTTGGCGGTAAGCAAGAATTGATTCACCTGGGGGCTTTTGATGATATTGATATGGCCTTGCAAATTCATTTACTCCCCAATACCCAGTCTGATAGTTTTATCCGTCTTGGCAGTACCAGTAATGGCTTTATTGGCAAATTGGTTAAGTATCGAGGTAAAGCCGCTCATGCTGCAATGGCGCCTTCAGAAGGAATTAATGCTCTGAATGCTGCCATGTTAGGCATAATGGGCGTAAATGCCCAGCGGGAGACTTTCCGTGAACAAGATTACGTGCGGTTTCATCCGATCATTACCCAAGGTGGTGATTTAGTCAACGTAATACCCGAAGATGTGCGAATGGAAAGTTATGTTCGTGCAGCCACTATGGAGGCTCTGCAAGAAAGCAATGGGAAAATTGACCGTGCTCTGCGCGCCGGTGGGGATGCAGTAGGTGCTGAAGTCTCTATTCAAAGTTTGCCCGGTTATTTGCCAATGTACAACAACCAGGATCTAAATCAGGTATTTAAAGGCAATGCGGAAGTGTTATACGGACAAACCCAGGTGATTGAAGGGACGCATGAAGCTGGCAGTACCGATACCGGTGATCTTTCTCATATTATGCCGACGATACATCCTTGGCTCGGCTGTGTATCAGGCGCTCTGCATAGTAAGGAATATGTTGTGGCTGATGTTCATGCGGCTTATATTAAATCCGCCCAGGCACTGGCGATGACGATTATTGACCTATTGTATGGTGATGGCGAAACAGCAGAGAATATACTGCAGGATTATAAACCATTGCTGACCAAAGAAAAATATGTGGAGTTTTTAAATTCCTTTAACCAAGGGGATTAAAAGAATTATGCGTTTTCCAACTGTTGCAATATAGTATCAAAGGATAACTAGAAGGGAACCACTCGCTAATGAGTGGTTCCCTTAGTTTTTATAGTTGTTAAGATGATGAAATTTGAGGAAAGGGGCTTGAAAGAAGAATACCCCGTTTGCTGAACGGAGTTAATTAGTAAGGTAAAAATGAATTGCTATCCTTTTCGTTTCCAAACAGCGGCTTTCCATGTTCAAGCTGAAGTAAAGCTTTCTTTTTATCAATGCCTCCCGCATAGCCGGTCAAGCTTCCAGTAGATCCTATAACTCTGTGGCATGGTATGAGTATGGAAATAGGATTATGCCCAACGGCGCCTCCTACAGCTTGCGCAGACATAGAAGATAATCCCTGCATAATGGCAAGCTTCTTTGCAATTTCACCATAAGTAGTAACTTGACCGGATGGGATTTTTAAAAGGATCTCCCAAACCGCTTTTTGAAAAGAAGTTCCTTGAGGTTGAATCTTAACGTTAAGCATAGGATTATTACCTGAAAAATACTCCTTCAGCCAAATTCGCAAAGTCTCAAAAACGGGATAATTGAGCTCATCAGTCCATGTATCTGTTTTGGATGGATAATATTTTTGTCCAATAAACCATAAACCGGTCAGCGCCTCATTTTCAGCAGATGCCGTCATCGCACCTAATGCAGTATGGATTGTGCAAGTATAAATCATAGTAGCAGCTCCTTCTTTAAAGTGGTAGTTGACCTGTTGGGATTGATGCTGTTTCTCCTGATCAAAGCATAAATAAATTATAGAATGCTACTCTTTCCATTTCAAGTAGTACTTATTTTGACTTGATAGCAAGTTTCAGGTTAGTATAAGGGTAATAGAAATTCCCGTGCGCTGTTTTATTAACAAAATTTGATTGGTAGGTTAATTACTGGAGTTAAAAGTGAGGTAGTCAATTGTGGAGGCAAGGATTTTATTTGTAGCACCATTTGCGGGTTTAGCTAAGTTGGCAGAGGAAGTAGTAGGGGAGCGGTTTGCCGAATCATCCCATCACATTAAGGTAGTCAAGGGGGATCTGCAAGAATGCATTGCCATTGTTAAGCAGGCGGTGGAAGATGGAGTTGAGGTGATTGTCAGCCGCGGTGGTACTGCCAGCTTGATCAAAAAAAATGTAAATATACCTACTGTACATATCCAGGTTACTGTAATGGATGTGCTGCGGGCATTAAGGCAAACCACGGAGTATCCTGAGAAGATCGGTATCGCAGGATTTGAGAACGTGATTTATGGCTGTGAGGATTTAGCAACGCTGCTGGGTATTACGTTTGTAGAGATTGCTTTAAAAAATGAAAATGAAGCTCCGGAAAAAATTGCTGCTGCAGTAGAAAACGGCGTAGAGCTCATTGTTGGTGATGCAATATCAACGAAATTAGCGGCACGCATTGGTGTACGAGGGGCATTGATTCAGTCTGGCAAAGATGCGATTTATAAAGCCATCAATGAAGCAGCATTAATTGCGCATATCCGGCGGGAAGAACAAGAGAAAGCAGAGTTATTAGGTACTGTGATTGATACATCAGCAGAAGGTATTATTGCAACGGATACCAGTGGTAGAATTACGATTTTTAACCCCATGGCAGAGAAAATTTTTCAGGTATCCCATTTGGAGGCCATCGGCAGTCAGTTACAAACCGTAATTCCCCAATTTTCGCTGGCTGGAAATGATGATTCCAGCGAAAGGGTTGCTGATGTACAACACATTGGTGATAAGACTTTGACGATTAAATATAATCAGATCAAAGTGAAAGGTGAAATCATTGGCAGTATTTATAATTTCCAGAATGTATCACAACTGCAGCAATTAGAACAAAACGTCCGTAAAAAATTACATGCCAAAGGTTTGATAGCCCGAATTAAGATGGCTGATATTGTTGGCTTGTCACCAGCTTGTAATGCATTAAAACGCAAGGCCACGAAATATGCATTGACGCAATCAACCATTTTAATTACCGGAGAGTCTGGTACAGGCAAGGAAATGCTGGTGCAAAGTATCCATAATATAAGTACTCGGGCAGATGGTCCTTTTGTGGCTGTAAACTGCGCAGCACTGCCAGAAAACTTACTGGAAAGTGAATTGTTTGGTTATGCGGAAGGTGCCTTTACCGGAGCTAAAA
>CAMKSY010000103.1 GCA_946415545.1 uncultured Pelosinus sp.
ATAAGGCAAACCAATCATAATGTAGAGTCGAATATGGGGTATTCCTGCATCAACAGCCATTTTTATAGAACTAAATAGATGCTCATCTGTAATAGTCTTATTAATCACTTTTCGCAAACGGATACTCGCTGCTTCTGGTGCTAAAGTAATGGTCCTATGTTTACTAACAGCCAATGCGTTTACTAAATCCAACGTAAGAGTATCAGCTCTTAGAGAGGCCACAGACATATGCATACCTTGTTCTAAAATAATATTACATAACGAATCTATGTCAGGATAATCAGAAATTGCAGCCCCCATTAATCCAACTTTACTGCGATATTCTTTTGCTTTTACAACAGCGGCTTCTAAAGTTTTTAGCGATCTTACGCGAGGATTTCGATAGCAATACCCTGCCATACAAAAGCGGCAATGACGACCACATCCACGTGCTACTTCGATCAAAAACATATCTTTAAACTCAGTATTTGGAGTAACAATCACCGTCTGCGCATCATATGTATCCAATTCTTGAATCCATCGCCGCTGTACATGCTGGGGTACTCCCTCAGGGCAAGATACCTTCTGAATGGTACCATCTGCTTTATATTCCACCTGGTAAAAACAAGGCACATATGCACCAGGAATTTGTGCTATTTGAAATAAAATATCTTTTCTAGAAATATTATTATCACGCGCCTGGTAATAGACGTCTAATATTTCGTGTATGATTTCTTCGCCTTCACCAATGATAAATACATCAAATAAATCAGCTAAAGGTTCTGGATTAAAGGTTGCACACGGACCTCCTGCAATAACCAGAGGATCCTTTTCGCCCCGATTAGCAGCTAATATTGGAACCTTGCCCAGTTGTAAAATACTCACTACATTGAAATAATCCATTTCAAATGTTAGAGCAAAACCAATTAGAGAAAATTCATATAATGGGCGCTGCGTTTCAATGGTCATTAGCGGTGTATTTGTACGAATATATTCAGGTTCTGTTTTTCTGTCAGGTAAAAATAACCTTTCACAAGCTGTATCTCCCCTAGAATTGACTTGTTGATAGATAATTTGAAATCCTAAATTAGACATTCCTACATGATATGTATTTGGATATACTAATGCAAAGCTTCGACGCGAACCAGGAGGAAAGATCATTGCCCCCTGTTCTTCTGCCAAAGTTTTCTGTAACTTATCTTTTAATTGCCAAGTCAAAACTTATCACTCCATCTTAAATACGATACATTCCTTTGTAACTATTTTATTACAGATGTGCCACACGCTGCTCTAATTCTTCATGCTTTGCGTCATTAAAGCGATCAATGGTACTCAGGTAACCAGTGATGCGCCGTACCCTTTTAATGTCAGACATAGAACATACAGGGCACGTATCCCCACTAATTACACCAAGATAACCGCAACCTTCACAAAAATCCACGGGGAAATTAATGCCTGCATATCCAATATCACACTGCTGCATGTAACGAATCACATCCTCAACTGCTTTTAGATTATTTACAGGAGGTGCTGTAAACTCCACATAACTAATATGACCTGCATTTGTATATTTATGATAAATCGCTTCTATTTTTATTTTATCATATACACTAATGGAATAATTGACAGGAATATGAAAGGAGTTAGTGTAATATTCTTTATCTGTAACACCAGGAATTAAGCCATACTCACGACAATCCATTTTGACAAAGCGTCCTGCTAACCCCTCTGCTGGTGTTGCCAGTAAGGTATAATTTAATATATATTTATCCGTAGCCTTGTCAACTTTGTTACGCATAAATGCCACAATTTCTTCACCTAATATTTGGGATTCATCGCTTTCACCATGATGATAACCTGTTAAGGCAATCAAAGCTTCCGCTAAACCAATAAAACCTACTGATAATGTACCATGTTTGATCACATCTGCAATCGTATCATTTGCAGCTAATTTGTCTGAATCCAGATATAAGCCTTGCCCCATTAAAAATGGCATATCTTTTACTCTTAGATTTCCTTGCACCTGATAACGATGAAACAACTGTTCACAAGTTAAATCAATGAGATCAGATAAGCTCTGATAAAATTTCATTAGATTTCGTTCTGCCTGAATTGCAAGCCTCGGTAAATTGACTGTGGTAAAACTAAGATTTCCCCGACCTTCCGTTACCTCCGGTCCGCATTTATTAGACATAACTCTAGTACGGCATCCCATATAGCCAATTTGATCACCATAAGGTTTGTTAAATGAAGCATCCATGAAACTAAAGGTAGGATTCAAGCGCTGAGAAGCTACGCGGATTGCCAACTTAAATAAATCATAATTAGGATCTTTCTTATTAAAGTTAATACCTTCTTTTACACGGAAAATAATATTGGGGAAAATAGGATTTTCTCCATGACCTAACCCTTTCTCATATGCCAATAAAAGATTTTTCGTTACTCTCCGCCCTGCCGATGAAATATCTGTACCGATGTTCAAGCTAGAAAAAGGAACTTGTGCCCCCGCTCTGCTATGCATAGAATTCAGATTATAAATAAATGCTTCCATAGCCTGATAAATCTCTTCTTCTTTCACGCCTTCCATAAAAGGAGCCATATCTGAATCAAAAAAAGCAAATGACTGGCCACCATGCATATCATTTTGTGAACTTTGCAAAATAATAGCAGCTAAAGCCGCTGCGGATGCTGGACGTTTCGGCGGCCTAATATAGCCGTGTCCATTATTAAAACCATTCTTTAATAATTTACCAAGAGGAATTTGTACGCAAGTTAATGTTTTACCATAAAAGTCTAAATCATGAATATGAATGTCTCCTTTGATATGAGCATTTGCCATGTGTTCAGGAAGTAAGCGATTCAAATAATAAGATTTACTAGCAGCGCTGGCAATCTGCAGCATTTTCGCTGAAGGTGAATTGGAAATATTAGCATTTTCTCGATTCGTTTCTACTAGAATGTCTGCAACAGCATCCATCAAATAGGATTGCCCATCGCGCATACGAGTTCGTTTATCTCTATACAAAATATAGGCTTTCGCCGTCTTTGCATGTCCTTTTTCAATTAAGATTTTTTCTACAGCATCCTGGACCTCTTCAACACCAAATGTTCCCCCATTATATTCTTGCTTTAAAAAGCGCAGGACATCTAATGTTAATTCCATTGCCAATTGTTTATCCGCTCCACCTACTGCCTTAGCAGCTTTAAAAATAGCTTCTGTAATTTTATTCTCATCAAAGGAGACCTCACGTCCATCTCGCTTTTTAATTCTCATAATGATACCAATTCCTCACTTTATATAGGATATAGAATATACTATATATTATTGTTTATTTTTCATCAATGCTTGCAATTCTTCCATAAAATTATCAATATCTGCAAATTGGCGATATACCGAAGCAAAACGAACATATGCTACTTGATCAAGATCCTTTAAATGTTTCATTACAATTTCGCCAATTTGCTGGGTAGAGATTTCTCGCTCCATCGTATTGCGAATATCTCGCTCTACTCGTTCACCTAAAGCTTCAATCTCATTAATCGGTATATAGCGTTTCTCACAAGCCCTTACAATCCCATTTAATAATTTACTCTGTTCAAAGATTACACGACGCCCATCTTTTTTTATGACCATTAAGGGGGATTGTTCAATCATCTCATATGTAGTAAAGCGGCGCATGCATTCTAAACACTCACGCCTACGCCGAATCGTACTCCCCTCTTCCGCTGCTCGTGAATCAATCACTCGACTTTCTACACAACCACAAAATGGACAACGCATAGGAATTCCCCCTTTTGATAATCACTCAACAAGCTCCATAAAGTAACAGCCTTTTCCGATTACTCTCAACAATATTCTAAACCAGCTAATTCCATCAGCTCACTACAAAAATATGCTGTTACATTTCCTCACTAGATATTGTGCTTTATTGTTTAATTTACGCCATATATTGTGCTTCTCCTGCTTTGCTTTTAAATAAAATTTAATTTTAATAAACAATCAAAAGAAAACGACTGCCAACTTCATAAAGAAGCTGCAATCGTCATCATTATATCATATGTACGTAACATAATTACTAATTCTTATCTATCCAGGTGTTTAATTTCAGTAAAAGCAGTGGCTTCTACTAGAATAACATCAAACCCTATTTTATTAATTTTATCCCAAGGAATTACAACATCCTCGCTGCGGCCAAATAAGCCTAAAAACCTGCCATTTCCCGGAACTACGATAGCTGTTAATCTCCCACTTTCCACATCAATTTCAATATCGGTAATCGCCCCTAACCTTTTACCATCAACAACATTGATTACTTCTTTAAGTTTAAGATCTGATACGCAATTGGTAATGCCTTTCATATCATCCACACCCCCAATACATTCTATGAGGGACAAGAAGATTTATGATATCCCATTTTAATTAAAATAATCTAATGACCAAGCTTGCTATTCTCTATTCTATTTTTTCTTGCTCTGCTTTGCAGTATATGCTAAACAATTCTGCCCAGAAGCGCCTCTAACTACATCGGAAGGCGATGATGCACTTTTTATTCCGATAGCCCTGCATCCATAGGGAAAATTTCGATCCCAAGTTGTATAGAGATGCACACACTTATTACATATGGGTTTCTGCATATTACTTATCACCTCTAAGGCAGTCAAACCATCATACTTGTAAAAATACGATTCAATTACACTTTATAATCTACCGTTACGCCAACTCGTCCAGCGGCATGACTCGCTTGATTGATAATCCCATCTTTCTTTTCTTCTTTATCTGCTTTTTTCGTTAGAGATTGATTATCAGTCTTTTCTTTGGGCATATATTCAGGCCTTTTAAATAGTTGTATACGTCCAATAGGCTTCACCCGCAATGCTTTTTCAACTGCTTTAATTGGTGGAATTCGTTCATCTCTTTTCATACCAATCACCGCCTCATATACTTCTATACACTTATTAAAACATGCTCTAAAATACCTGTCAATAAATCCTCTTTAAGTATCAGAGTGTTCTTTTATATTAATCATTATTTATCGGAACTTTTATATATTTTTCTATTTTCTCTTTACTATTGGACTGACAAATATCTGCCTGAATAAAAGCATTTGCAACATCTCTTTCAAGAGCTATCAATTGAGGTATATCACTCTGTTCTACATACTCAATAACTTTGCATTCACCACTTTCAACAGCAGGGTATGGTCCACCATTCCGATCTGTCCTGCCAATAATTATACCACGAAATATGCCTTTACATGGCTTTCTCTCACGTGACATATTGATCACCTCATCTAAATTTATGTGAGAATACTGCCATTGATACCTTTGTCAATGATAAAGAAAGAACACGAACCTAACGGTTCGCGTTCTCTTCGGTAAGACAGTAATTTAGAATTTATATGCAACTGCAGCACGGAAAGAAGTATTATCAGCATTGGTATCAATTGCAGAATTGCTTTTATATAATAAGTTCAGTGAAGTGTTTTTATCAAATTTGTGGTTATAGATATAATATGCACCTTTTTCTCCACGATCCCAATCAGTATAAATATCTGCATTAGCATCAGTTTTGTGAGAATAAGCGGATAAGTTATTTTTATCATCGAAAGCATACGTTACCCCAAGAACGAGAGCATCATTTTTAGTATCAGCATCAGATTTGATATAATCTGCTACAAAGCTGGCTTTACCAGTCGTATATTGGACATCAGTTCCCCAAAACGTTCTGTCACTACCTGCGTTAGGATTAGCTTTTGCAATGGTACCTCCTACAGTCCAATCTTTTGCAGGACTATAAGAAGCATGAACGGAATAAACTTTGTCCTTAGTATCAGTATCACCTTTACCAGCAACAAACTGTAATGAAGTCACCCCAGATTTCCCTGTAGCAACTACGCCATCAAAAAGTCCATGTTTCTCTCCGATATATCCCTCACTGCTATAGAGCAAGGCTGTCGGACTAATAGAAAGACCCTGGCGTCCTACTTTATATTGGAAATCTTTATCCTTTACGATAATCCCATATTGATCAATAACAGCTACGCTATTACCATATTTAGCTTTAGAAAAATCTGGACCTATTTTGTCTCCACTTAGAGATTGAGCCGCAAAGCGGGCAAATAAATCAACATTATTACTTAAAGCTGTTTTGGCATTTAAGCGAAAACTATATATGCCACCTTGAGTGTCGGGATCAGCATCAGCAGTATTAGAGCGATATTGTAATTTGACTTGACCATCAAGTTCTACAGGAGCGGCAAAGGCAGCTCCTGTAGTTAAAACCATAGCGGCAGCAAGAGCAGTAGTAATTATTTTCTTCATTATGTTTCCCCCAATATATTCTTCCCCTATGGCTTCTTCGGTACCGAAAGATATCCAGTTTTGTATTTGGCTCCTCACCGACTGCCCACTTGTAGCTCTATCTAGATGTTAAACATATTCACCTCCAAATACATCTAAGACTATACTTACAAAATTTTAGGATTACTGTTAATTCGCCGGATAAATCACAAAATCCTGCTGAAAATAAAAACATTTGTTTTTATTTTCAGCACTTTTATTGATATTTTTTACCATTGAATTCAAGGGATGTACTTTGTCTTCCGTATAAACACATTTATATATATTTTTTTAACATTTGGACTAGTTAAAAAGCCATGGTATAATAGATTTATCTCTTACAAGATGCAACAATCAAAGGAGGAATGCACTTTGGATTTACAGGCTTTATTACTCGATAAGAAGAAAAAAGCAAACGAAAACAATAAATCATTCTTAAAGGCGGCTAAAGGAAAAGCTAACAATACCGGTCATCAAATGCCCATGAGAAAAGCCGGTAGAGGAAAATAGGTTTCAAATAAAAGAAGACTAAGATTTAGATGGAATGCTAACAACTCCATCTGAATCTTAGTGACACTTTTCCGTAGACTTAATCGCTCTTAATCCCACTTATAAAAAATAGAAATTTAAGGCGTAGTCATTGGATACATTCTTCAAAATGTCAGAACATACGTTCTGACATTTTTCTTTTATCCTCACATAAAAATAGATAACACTCAATAATAATGGAGGATGTTATGAATGCGTTATATGTGAGGGTCTCAACAGATGACCAAGCCCGCAAAGGTTATTCTTTAAGCGACCAAATCGCTGCCTGTCGTAATCACTTATTAGCGATAGATCAAACCAAGATAAAAGAATATATTGACGATGGCTATAGCGGGGAATATTTAGAGCGACCCGCTCTTGATCAACTACGAGATGATTTACAAAACAGTACCATCAAAATCGTAGCGATTTATGATCCTGATCGTCTTTCCCGTAATCTTACCAATCAATTGATTATTGCTGATGAAATAGAAAAAACAGGTGCTAGAATTACTTTTGTTACCGGCGATTATGATTCTTCACCAGAAGGCCGCTTATTCTTCAGTATGAAGGGCGCTATTTCCGCCTATGAAAAATCAAAAATTCGTGAAAGAACATCCCGCGGTCGCCGTGCCAAAGCAAATCAAGGGAAAATAGTCTCTAATGCCCACCCCTTTGGCTATGACTGGGACCCCAAAAATAGTATGTATGTTATCAACGAGGAGGCAAGTAAAACCATTCAATTGATTTATCATTTATGCATCCATCGAGGCTATGGTTCAAGGCGGATTTCTTTAGAGTTAGCACGCCTTGGTATTGTTGGTAGAAATAATCGTCCTCTATCAATCTGCACTGTTTCACGCATTCTTACCAAAGAAATGTATCATGGACAGCACTATCTTTTTAGGCAACGAACTTGTAAAACGGGTCAGAATAGCCGCGAAGTTAAAGATAATCCTCCTGAAGCTTGGATTCCTGTCACAATTCCAGCTATAGTCACTCGTGAAATGTGGGAATCTGCCCAATCGCAGATCCAACGAAATAAGAAATTGGCAACACGTAACAATAAACATAATTATCTTTTGCGAGGATTGTTGCACTGCGCTCTCTGCGGACGTTCCATGACAGCCTATGCTCGTCCTGCTAAGCGAAAAAATGGTGATGATAAAATTTACTTTTATTATTCCTGTATTTCTAAAGAATCAAATACTTATGCAGTGAATGGCACTTCTTGCCAGTGCCGTAGAATACCCGTAGAAGATTTAGAACAGGCTGTTTGGCAATGTCTCGTTACCCTAGCAACAGCGAATGATCGTTTACAAGAATTCGTAATTACCAACACCAACTTTAACTATTCAGAACAAATAACAAACTTACATACTCTTCAAATTGAACTAAAGAAGAAAAAAATGAATACCCTACGTTGGTATCAAAAGAATTTAATTGATAGTGAAACAGTAGAAAGAGAATTACAGAACCTAAATAAGGAACTAACTACTATCCATTGCGATATATCTGAGCTGAGATCCCTTCAAGAAAAAAACAATCAGCTGGTAACATCACCAGCCGATTTACTTACAGTTAAAACTTTTGCAGAAAAGCGTAATGTATTACTTAATCTCTCTTATCGTATTTTTGCAGTAAGACTTAATGATTCTTTCGAGTTTTACCTTGAAAAATAGATTTAACACAAAAAACCGCCAGCATTTCTTTTATAAGTACCGATTAAAGTTATATTTTTTTATCATTTGAATATCTGACATGTTAAGATCTGACGTCTTTATCATATTTTTCCCCCCTACACCTCTGCTTGTTCCATATAGTATATGAATTTAGAGTGCAAAGGTGTCAGAGATGTCGCAGGTAAATAAATTCACCTTAACCCCTCTTTCCAAAGTTCAGCTAATTTCCAGCGAAATTCAACCTTTTCGTCTTTCTGTTCTGTGCTATTAATAACTTCCTTTGGCGGCAGTGCAGTTGCGTTAGTAATATCAATAAAACAAAGAGGAGGAAATAATACGCACCACCAATTTTTCCCTTCTGCCTTTCCTATGAGTACACGCACTGCCTCATATTTTCCAGCTGGCAATACCAAATTACCATATGATTTTATAGGAAAATCAAACATTCCTAACTCTATCGTTACGGGATCATAAGATCCATTCATTGCCACGACTTTCTTCGCCACAGCAGTAAGTTCCTCCTGATGTTCCAATACAACCTGTCTTGCCATTCTCTTATCAATAGCAGTTTCCAGATGCGGTGCTAAATAAGCAATAACGGCATCACGCACTTTTAACTTTAACTGTTGATCAGATGCACTATCACTATTTGCAAGTACATGTAAACGTATGAGATTTTCTTTACCGAGTGATACGGGTAAATTCTCTTGTCCATAGTAAAGCAAAAACCCCCACCCAGCAACAATGAAAAGAACGATTAGCAAACCTCTTCCCCATAATGTATTATACTTCACAATCAAATTCTCCCCTATTCATTTATATATATTTACGCATATGGCTAAGAGCTGCTTTTTCCAATCGTGAAACTTGCGCCTGGGATATGCCAATCTCATCAGCCACTTCCATTTGCGTTTTTCCTTCAAAGAAGCGTAAATTAAGTATATGTTTTTCTCTATCGCTCAATCTATGCATTGCTTCCTTGATTGCCACCCCTTCTAACCAATTAAAATCTAGCTGTTTATCATCACTAATTTGATCCATTACAAAAATAGGATCTCCACCATCATGATAAATTGGCTCAAATAAAGATATTGGTTCTTGAATTGCATCGAGGGCAAAAATGATTTCTTCTCGTTGAATTTTAAGCTCATCAGCAATTTCTTTGATGGACGGCTCACGTGAATGTCTGTTGACTAAAGAATCTCTTACCTGCAGAGCCTTATAAGCAATGTCACGCATTGAGCGACTAACACGAATCGGATTATTATCCCGTAAGTATCGACGTATCTCACCAATAATCATAGGCACTGCATAGGTGGAAAATTTCACATTCTGCGACAGATCAAAATTATCAATGGCTTTCATCAAACCAATACAACCTACCTGGAATAAATCATCTACATATTCGCCTCGGTTATTAAATCGTTGAATGACACTCAGTACCAATCGTAGATTCCCATATATTAATTGTTCTCTTACAGACAATTCTCCATTTTGAAGCACCACAAATAGTTCACGCATCTTAGTGGCGGAAAGCACCGGGAGTTTCGCTGTATTTACGCCGCAAATTTCTACTTTATTAATAATCATTTTATTCCCCCCATTGGTTTCCATAGTCCATTTGAATTATTACCATACATGAGCATTATTGCCATGGATAGTTAGTTTTATTCATCCTCTCTGCAATCGATAAACAAATGTTATGAAAACCAACGGGTTCTAACTAAAATAAGCCGCGCAACTATATTTCTTATAAAAATAAAAATACACCTCATCAGAGGTGTATTAGATAATTTGAACTAAATCTTCTCTATTGCATCATCAGCAAGGATGAACGGCATTACATAGGATGAAATGAAACAACCCTACATTCCATTCCTGGCAAACTAACAATCTTTATTTAAGTTTCTCAATGCATTCATATAGTCAAAATCTTTATCATCTTGTCATTATTCCATCCGCATAATTTCTTTACGCAAGCGCTTGATAATTCTCTTTTCAAGTCTAGAAATATACGACTGAGATATTCCCAACATATCTGCAACTTCTTTTTGAGTACGCTCTGCTCCATCATCATGCAAGCCAAATCGCAACTCCATAATACGCCTTTCTCGTCCGCACAGTTTATTCATAGCAGTGTGCAGTAAGGTCTTATCCACTTCTTCTTCAACGGATTTATAAATAATATCGTTTTCTGTACCTAATACGTCTGATAAGAGTAATTCATTACCATCCCAGTCAATGTTTAAAGGTTCATCAAAAGATACTTCCGCTCTGGTTTTGCTATTACGCCTAAGATACATCAAAATCTCATTTTCAATGCATCTGGATGCGTATGTCGCTAACTTTATGCGTTTTACTGGATCAAAAGTATTTACAGCCTTAATCAAACCAATCGTCCCTATACTAACAAGATCTTCTATTCCCACTCCTGTATTTTCAAACTTGCGGGCAATGTAGACAACTAGGCGTAAATTTCTTTCAATAAAGATACTTTTAACCCCTAAGTCGCCTTTTTGCAAGCGAGTTAATAAAAACACTTCTTCGTCATTACTTAAAGGGGGAGGCAATACTTCTGTACTACCGACATAAAAAACCTCATCCACCGCTAATATTCCCAATCTTTGCAACAAACAGATCGTCTTTAGTTTGATCACTATTTTAATGATAGACCATGTTATGCGCATATACTTGCCCCCTCTTTTTTGTATAACTCATTGATTATTTGAGGATGTAATAAACCAGCATATGTTCCATCCTCTGATAGAACGCCACTATAAATTCCAATTACCACATTCTGAATCCTTATTTCTGCTGTACCTGATAGCGATACAAATAAGGCATCAGCTCTAAAAGCGAGCAACATACTGCGGCTTCCAATGCCATGATAAGGAATAATCTGTGCACGTGATAGCCATTTTTCATCAGTACACTGAGATAAATTCACCAACCACATTTCTGGTACATTCTCTTGTAAAAAAGTTACCACATCCTCACTTAATATTGACTCTATAACATATTGACTAACTAAAACCACTGGTTTATGACCTACTGTAGTATATAAACTGTTACCTGTATCAAGCATGGCTGTTAGCTCAACCACCTGCCCATTATATTCAATTTTCACTGTGTATAGACTTTGCTGCCGAGTTGCACTCGATACCATACGCCGTATGATAGTAACAATCAAAATAGCTCCTATACAGCTTCCCCATAATACACTTTCCCAGGATAAAGTTGTAAGAATCTTGATCAACGTATGAGAATAGTCAGTCACTTGCCAGAAATAAAACCATCCAACAATAGAACCACCTAAAATAAAGGATACAACATAAAAAGATGCTAACAATAAAATTGATCTGCGTTTGGATGTATAGCCAAACGCTAGATAAATCAGCAAGCATGACATTACTAATTTAGCGCTAGCGGTATGACAGAACTCCATACTAGGCAACATACCGACTAAGACATAGCAGCCCCCTACAGCAGCTGCTAATATTATCCGCCAAACTTTATATGTAGCCCCTACCGTCCAAGCCGTTAACATTAGAATCATACTATTCATCATTATATTAATAATAAAAAGCACATCTGCATAGATATACATCAATAACCTTCCTATCATCATAAAGGTAATAGCAATATACATTTTAATAATAATCTATTGT
>CAMKSY010000104.1 GCA_946415545.1 uncultured Pelosinus sp.
TAAGCTGAATCAATATTGTCTGGCTGTCTTGGACGAGCAAGCTGAATATGAAATTCTTTTTTAATCGCTCCCGGATTGGCGGACATGACAATAACCCGATCGGCTAAAAGAACTGCCTCTTCCACATTATGAGTAACAAAGATAATGTTCTTTTTGGTCTCCAGCCAAATCTGCTGCAGTTCTAACTGCAGCAGATTCTTCGTTTGACTATCCAGTGCAGCAAAGGGTTCATCCATCAGCAGAATATCCGAATCAAGTGTAAGCGCTCTAGCCAAGGCCACTCTTTGTCTCATACCCCCTGATAATTCGTGTATATAACAATTTTGAAAGCGAGTAAGATGCACCATTTTTAAGTATTTCATGGCTTTTTCTCTTCGTTCATCCTTAGGAATACCAGCTAATTTCATACCAAATTCAACATTATCAATCACTTTTAACCAGGGAAATAGGGCCGGTTCCTGAAACATAACGACTCGATCAGGACCGGCTCCTTTGACTTGTTTCCCATTGCAAATTACTCTGCCTGAGGATTCCTTCTCTAATCCAGCGATAATATTGAGCAAAGTCGACTTCCCGCACCCGGAGGGACCTAGAATACAAACAAACTCTCCCTTATGAAACTCAATAGTAATGTTACTAAGAGTATTTATCGTGTCATTTTTAGTAATAAAGCTCTTACTGATATTTTCTACTACTACACTCATCAATAACACCTCAGTCCCCTATTTCTTGTAGTCCTTTTTCTTTTAGAACTTTATTTAAAAGTGTAAGATTAAACAACTCTTTTAAATCTGGTGCAGTCTTGATAAAGCCTGCATCTACCGATAATTTTACAAAACCAATCACAGACTCTTTTTCGGGATCATTGGTGACGGTTAATCTGGTAAAGGAAGCATCTAAGATCTCTTTCGCCAACGGCTTGCCAGTTAATTCTTTGATTTGGCTATTTACGGTGTCCTTAGCCTTATCGGGATTTTTATTTATGTAATCGGTTAACTCTACATGAGTCCGCAGAAATTTTTCTACTAGATCCGGATGTTCTTTGATGAATTTTGAACTTGCTACCACAACGGCCGTAGTATAGTTTCCATCTCTCCAAACTTGTTTATGGTCTAGCAGTATATTCGCTTTTACTTCACTTACAAGACGAGCGCCCCATGGTTCTGGAACAAGAGCAGCATCAATTTCGCCTTTATCTAATAACGTTTTAATATCAGGATTATCAGCCTGTCGTATTTCTACTGTGCCGCCTTTTGTGGTATCTTTTAAACCATTTTCTTGCAAAATATGCCGTAAAGATAAGTCTTGGGTATTGCCAAACTGAGGAATTGCAACCCTTTTGCCGCTAAGCTCTCCTACATTCTTTAGCACTAAATCTTTCCTCGTTACTAAAATAGCTCCTGCATCCGTTGCCCCAGCAATAATCTGCAAATCACCTTTTGATTTCGTATAGCCATTGATAGCGGGACCTGGTCCAATATAACCGATATCAACTTCGCCTGCAAATAAAGCCTCAATTTCCGCTGGGCCTGCATTGAAGGTTTTCCATTCAATCGGATTTGCATCCCCTAACGCTTTTTGGAACTGACCATCCGCTCTACCAATAAGAGCCTGAGAATGAGTAATATTGGGGAAATGAGCAATTCTAACTTTTGTACCTTTGTTTTCTGCAGTATTCGTAGTATTAGAGCATCCGCTCAAGCCCCCTGCTACTGCAAGAACTAACGCCATAACTACACCAAGCTTTACTAACTTCATAATGCCCCTCCTTACATTCTTATGCTGTATTATCAAATAAAAAAGGCTAAGAATGCCTCTCCCGAGAGAGGGACATTCTTAGCCTTTGGTTTTCCAATCGGCTGTTCATTTAATTTTTTCTAAGTATATCATTGAGACTTTCTTTGTGTCAATAAGATTATTTTATTTTCTTTGGAGTTACTTTCTTGTAAAGGCTACTTCAATTCCAATTATAGATGGTATACAGCGATAGGACTTTCATTCTTCGTATAGAGGAAACTCCTGGCAAAGAAGATGTACTTCATTTTTCCCACGTTCATGCACTTCTTTGCTTTCAAAATTTTCAAGTACCGCTGCTATGGTATTGCCTATTTTCTTCATTGCTGTTTCTTTCATGCCCCGTGTGGTTACCGCTGCCGTACCAATTCGAATCCCGCTGGTTATAAAGGGACTCGTTGTCTCAAAAGGAATGGTATTTTTATTCACCGTAATACCGACCTCATCCAGTAATTTTTCCGCTGCCTTTCCTGTAAGATTCTGTTTCCTAACATCGACAAGCATTAGATGATTATCGGTTCCGCCAGATACCAGATCAAAGCCTGTATCTTTTAGGGTTTGCGCCAATGCCTTTGCATTACTGACCACTTGTCTTTGATAGTCGCAAAATTCTGGACGCATTGCTTCTTTCAAGGCAACTGCTTTTGCGGCAATGACATGCATAAGAGGGCCACCTTGAATCCCAGGGAACACTGCTTTATCGATCGCTTTTGCGTATTCTTCTTTGCAGAGAATAATACCGCCCCTAGGTCCTCTCAAGGTTTTATGAGTCGTGGTAGTTACAATATCAGCATGAGGAATCGGACTGGGATGAATTCCGGCTGCTACCAGCCCTGCAATATGTGCCATATCTACAAATAACATTGCGCCAGCTTCTCTTGCAATTTCACCAAAACGTTTAAAATCAATCACTCTGGAATATGCACTTGCTCCAGCCACAAGCATCTTTGGTTTGTGAGTCAAGGCCAGCACCCGTACTGCATCATAATCAATCAAATGACTTTCAGGATCAACTCCGTAGGAAACTACATTAAAATACTTACCGGAAATGCTGACGGGACTGCCGTGAGTCAAATGTCCTCCATGGGACAAGTTCATTCCCATAATGGTATCGCCAGGTTTTAAAAAAGCAAAATATACTGCAGTATTTGCTGTTGCCCCGGAATGAGGCTGGACATTGGCATGCTGCGCGCCAAATATTTTCTTTGCCCGTTCAATCGCCAGTCTCTCAACAACGTCTACATATTCACACCCGCCGTAGTAGCGATGGCCAGGATATCCTTCAGCATACTTATTGGTCAGTACCGTTCCCATCGCTTCCATGACCATTGGGGTTACAAAATTCTCCGAGGCAATTAACTCCAATTTATTTTGTTGTCTATGTTTCTCAAGCTTGATCGCTTCAGCAAGTTCAGGGTCAAATTCTTTTAATTTGATCATTGCTTTTCCTCCACTTCTACTATTTATTGGCTTTACTCCATAAAATCATCTATTTATGCTTTTCGTTTTACTTGGTGCACAATAGTACCATTAATTCCATGGGCACATTCCATAATGGTTTCAGACAAGCTGGGATGAGGATGGATCGTATGCGCAATTGCCTTCACCGGCAGTTTGTTCTGAATTGCCAGTACCCCTTCCATAATTAAGTCACTGGCATGGGCTCCTAGAATATGCATTCCCAGGACCTCATCCGTTATTGTATCGGCAATGATTTTAACCATGCCATCGGTTTCACCCATTGATACGGCTTTACTATTTGCAGCAAAATTAAACTTACTTACTTTAAACTCTTTCCCCTGGGCTAGTGCTTCCTGCTCGGTCAGTCCCACCATAGCCACTTCTGGTGTTGTGTATATACATCCTGGAACTGCTTTATAATCTACCTCTACATTTTGTCCACAGGCATTTTCTGCAGCAATCATCCCCGCAGCCGAGGCAGCATGTGCCCACATGAATTGTCCTGTGACATCTCCAATTGCATAAACGCCCTCAACGTTTGTCTCCATTTTTGCGTTGACCTTAATCCCCTTGGAAGTGTACTCAATTCCGACCTCATCTAAGCCTAACCCTGAAACCATCGGAATTCTTCCGATTGACGCCAGCACCTTTTCTGTTTCAATTTGCCGTGTGGTAGTTCCATTAGAAATCTCTACAATGGCACCCCTATCTCCAGGTTTAATTCCAGTCACACGAGTATTGGTCAGCATACTAATTCCCAGCTTACGCAAAAGCAGCGCCGTACGTTTTACAATTTCATTATCGATATTTGGCAATATATTCGGCAGCATTTCAATCACAGTAACGTTGCAGCCAAATGACTGAAAAATTGCCGCAAATTCAATTCCAACTGCTCCGGCACCAATTACAACCATATTTCCAGGCACTTGGTTCATCGCCAATAATTGATCACTATTGATAACCGCTGGCAATTCATTTCCCGGTACTGGCAAACTCATTGGCGCAGAACCCGTTGCCAATATAATGTTTCGAGCAGAATACTGCTCAATTCCTGAATTCGTGTTTATGCTGATTTGATTACGGGCTGTAAGACTTGCCCTTCCAACTTTATAATCAATCCCATTACTTTTTATCAATTGCCCAATGCCTTTTTGCATCTGTTCTACTACCAGATTCACACGCTTGGTCACCAGTTTATAATCAAAACCAAGATTGTCGGCCATAAGACCAAATTCATTGCAACGTTGTAAATCACGCCATTTTTCGGCACTTTTTAAAAGCGTCTTGGTAGGAATGCAGCCCCGATTTAGGCAGACACCACCTAATTGATCTTTTTCTATTAAAAGAACCTTGGCGCCTAACTGGGCAGCCCGAATGGCCGCTACATATCCGCCGGGACCTCCGCCAATAACAGCAAGATCATAACTCATCCTTTTCCACCTCTTCTCTTAACGCAGTAAATTCCATTCTGATTGGCTATATTTAGATTCTATAAGCATATTGCTGGTTTCTACTTCTTGCTGAGTCAGGCATCCTTTTTGGGTATCAACACCGATCTTTGGACCAAATTCAGCCATTATAGCATCTCGCGTCTCTTCCCACGTTGTATCGCTCCCTCTAATTTGATCAATCGATGTCACGCCGCTAGACAGCATGCCAATCATGAATTGTCGTCTCTGGGAGGAAGAAACGTTAAGTACATCGGCAAGCTTTTCAGCAGAGAACTGTAACAAAATTGATCCATGCTGAAGTATAACGCCATGCTTACGAACCTGAGCACTGCCAACCAGCTTGCGTCCCTCATAAGTAATTTCATAATGGGATGGTGCATCAAAACACGCGGCAGATGAATGTTGGTCCTTTTTTCTTACCCTGCCATATGCCCCCCGTGGCATACTCATCTGCGCTCTAATCCCCATCTTTTCTAAACCGGCAAGTATTCCATTACTAAAATACCGATAGGATGCAGTTATCGTTTGGGGTATGAGAGTATGATCCTCTTTGACGACAATACTGTAGGTCAATTCCGTTTCGTGCAGTACTGCCCGACCTCCCGTCAATCTTCTCACTATATCGATACCTAATCTATCGCATTGTTCCAGATCAATCTCGGATTTTGCTTTTTGAAAATATCCCAAGCTTACCGCTGCTGGTTTCCATCCGTAAAACCGCAGGGTAGGAGGAACCTCTCCCGCACTATGAGCCAACAGAATGGCTTCATCAATTGCCATATTCAAAGCAGCATTGTTTATGCCTGTATCAAGAACACGCCAGACCATAAGATTCACCGCCTATACCACTCTCCATTATTGCCTGCTCAACTTCCCTGCTGGTGAGCGGCCGGGGATAATTATACATAATCCCGCCAGGCCTTTCATTATAGTAAGGTCGATTACAGTCAGCACAGCCCGTGGTCTCAAAAGCCTTTCCATCGGCCAGTATCTTAGCTAAATCTGAAACATTATAGCTATTGATTTTTCCTTTGGCAAAACGAATTGTAGTGCGGCAATAGCCCTTACTCATAAGATAATGAGCAATTTGCACCCTTCGATAGTGAGAAATCGAGGGGGGCCTCTTGTCAGCCATTGCCGTACCGGGTATCGGCGTAAAAGCAAACAGCCCTACCGTGATTCCGAGTTCAAAACAATCAGCGATAAAATTTACCGCTTCTTCTTCCGTCTCACCAAGCCCGACGATCAGATGCGTCGTAACGGCTCCCGGGAAAATACTCGCACACTCTTGTAACAAACAGATTCTTTTTTCCCAATCTTGACCTTTAACAAGCCGATAGATCTCCGCAGTGGCTGCATCCATTGCAATACAAATTCGTTCAGCTCCTGCTGCAATCATTTCGGCAGCCTGCCCAGCATTCGAGATATGATTTGACACGCAGATAGGTTTAGGACCATCCGCACTTAATTTTCGTACTGCTTCTAACGTAGCATCCCAGCTATTTTCGCTGTTGACAACCTGGAGGCAGACTCTTTTTAGATCTCCTTTCAAATAGGCGGAGGAGATACCTGATGTAATCTCATTCGCATCAAAAGCAGGCCATGTTATTCTAGATAAAAGATCCCCTCTTGCACTGCTGCTCTGAGATTGAGAACAAAAGCTGCAGTTGTTGCGACATTTATCACCCAGCATAATATAGGCGGTAGTGGGAAGCGCTTCACTTTTTATTCGTTTTTTACCAATTACGCTGGCTGTTCCCGCAGATAACTTCCATAACGTCATAATACACAGCACTCCTCTCGCCGCTCTATCGCCAATCCGAGATTCTGAGCTAACCGTACCGCTCCTGAAACCGGATTTACAATACCGTTTATCCCTAAGCGAACCGCCCATAAGTCTAATTCCTGACGATAAGCACCTCCTGGGCGCATGCATCCAAGATGAATCGGCAGCGCGGGCAGTTCTTTTCTCGCATTAACTAGTATTTTTAATACATCTTCCATAAGAGGGGGCTTACAATCAGCAAAACGTGTACCCTTCGTTGGAGTAAATACAATAAAAGTAATCCCATCTACGCCAAGTACTTTCAGATGCTTAATCGCTTCGTATTCGCCTCTAATCTCGCCCCCATGAAGTCCAATGCATATATGGGGAATCACAGAACAACTTTTTCGAAGCTTCTGGTAGCATGCAACGTAATCCGAGACGGTACGATCAATTCCTAAGACTTCTTTTATCGTTGCATCGTCACCGATGAAATCAAACGAAACTTTGTCCGCTACCTTAGCTATTTGTTGGATATCTTTCTCGTCAACCAGCCCAACATGTACGTTATATTTCATCTTTTGTTTCATTGCCGCAATTTTATCTATATGCTCAGCGATGGGAATCTTGCCCTCGGCTGTACATCCCCCGCTGATTAAAAGACTGCGTGCTGTAAGTTTATTCCCCTCCGGAATATCTTCAAGTGCCCTCATCCCTTTTAAATAATGACCTCCGCAATGTGCACAGTTTAAACCACATGTACCGCCTGTAACACTTACCGCTTTGGTTTCATTTGGATATGAGAATTTAATATTGGGTTGAAAATTGTTCTGCCTGATCTGCCACCCCTCTTGGGCCAGCAAATTTAAGGTTTCCATCTTACTACCGGTTTGCGCGCCGCCGCAGTCTCATCAAGCCTTCCCACAACAGTGTCATGGGGGGCATCTAGAATTTGCGTTACGTCCGTTCTCGCTTCTTTCGCTATTTCCCGCATAGCCTTAATAAAACCATCCAGTGTTTCTTTGCTTTCTGTCTCGGTAGGTTCAATCATGATCGCTTCCTCTACGATAAGCGGAAAGTAGATGGTCGGCGGGTGATACCCATAATCCAACAGTCGTTTTGCAATATCCAGCGTCTTTACGCCAAACTGCTTTTGGTTTTTAGAGGTGATTATGCATTCATGCATGCTATACCGGTCAAAGGGAGCATAGTAGTCTTCTCTTAATTGACTCAAACAATAATTTGCATTTAGAACGGCATCTTCACTTGCTTGCCGAAGTCCATCTGGTCCCATCGCCCGGATATAGGCATAGGCCCTAACAATCACTCCAAAATTACCATAAAAAGAATGCATTCTTCCAATAGAGAGCGGTCGATTATATTCCAGATCGTATTTCTTCCCATCGTAGGTTACTATGGGAACAGGCAAAAATGGAATTAACTCTTTTTTTACACCAACTGGCCCAGAGCCAGGTCCACCTCCGCCATGAGGCGTAGCAAATGTTTTATGAAGGTTAATATGCACTACATCAAAGCCCATATCCCCTGGGCGCACAATCCCCATTACTGCATTCATATTAGCTCCATCATAATATAACAGTCCTCCGGCAGCATGAACGATTTGGGCAATTTCTTTGATGTTTTTTTCGAACAACCCTAACGTACTCGGGTTAGTAAGCATAAATGCCGCAGTATCCAAACCCACAGCAGCTTTTAGCGCATCCAGGTTAATTGAGCCGTCATCATTGGACTTAATTTCAACGATTTCCAGCCCACAAACAGTTGCGGTGGCCGGATTTGTACCATGAGCAGAGTCAGGAACAATCACCTTCGTTCTTACTTCCCCCCGGGAGCGATGATACTGCCTGATGAGTTTTAATCCTGTCAACTCACCATGGGCTCCTGCCACAGGCTGCATTGTAACCGCATCCATTCCGGCAATTTCTGCTAAATACTGTTCCATTTGATATAAAAGTTCTAACGCGCCTTGGGTTGACTCAACATCCTGCAAAGGATGAATATCTGCAAAGCCCGGATACCGGCAAACGTCTTCATTCACTTTAGGATTATACTTCATCGTACATGAGCCAAGGGGATAGAATCCCGAGTCAACGCCAAAGTTACGCTTCGAGAGAGCGGTATAATGTCTTATTAAATCAGGCTGGCTTACTTCTGGAAGTTCCGCGTATTTGGTTCTCAAAAGATTAGCTGGTACAAGTGTTTCCATCTCATAGGCGGGAACGTCACTCTTAGGCAGATCTAAGGCAAAACGCCCAGGCTTGCTGATTTCAAATATAGTCGATTGTTTTGTTTTCATAACACTTCCCCCATTTCACGAACCAACCAGTCGATCTCTTCTTTGGTACGCTTTTCAGTAACGCAGATGAGCATGCAGTTTTCAAGCTCGGGATAGTATTTACTAAGGTCTAGTCCTCCTAGTATTCCTTTAGCCAATAATTTTTTATTGATATCTAGAACTGGCTTGTTTAATCTGACAGTGAATTCCTTAAAAAATGCTCCCGTGAATACCGGTTCACATCCATGTAAGCTTATTAGTGAACGATATGTATAGTGAGCTTTACGAATGCATTGTGCTGCAACCTCTTGTAAACCTATTTTCCCCAAAGTACTCATATAAACGGCAGATGTCAAAGCACAAAGTGCCTCGTTGGAACAAATATTTGAGGTTGCCTTTTCGCGTCGAATATGCTGCTCACGAGCTTGAAGCGTCAGCACAAAACCACGATTGCCTCTATTGTCAATAGTCTGACCGACAATTCGGCCAGGCATTTTTCTCATGAGTTTTTCCGTTGTTGCAAAGAAACCGAGATATGGCCCGCCAAAAGATATGGGAATTCCTAAGCCTTGACCTTCTCCAACTACAATATCTGCACCTAGCGCACCAGGAGATTCTAAAATCCCCATAGAAATGGGATCAACAACAGCAATCAAATACGCTCCCTTAGCGTGAGCAATTTCTGCCATGCTTTTCAAATCTTCAATGTACCCAAAAAAATTAGAAAATTGCACGACAACAGCCGCTGTTGAATCATCTACCAACTGGGATATTTGGTTCAAGTCAGTCAAGCCATCGCTATATGGCGCCAACTTAAGCTCGATTTTTTTATCCTTGGCATAGGTCAGAAATGTTTCCCGATAATGGGGATGAACTGTTTCGGCCATTACAATTGTCGTTTTTTTAGAACTGGCACACGCCATCATAGCGGCTTCAGCAACAGCAGTACCACCATCATACATAGAGGCATTAGCTACTTCCATGCCTGTAATCTCGCAGATCATTGACTGGTATTCCCATAACGCCTGCAAGTAGCCCTGGGATATCTCTGGCTGATATTGGGTGTAGGCAGTGTAAAATTCAGAACGTCCAATGATATGATCAACCACACTGGGAATATAATGGTCATAAGCTCCTGCACCTAGAAAGCAGACTACGTCTTGAAGATTGGCATTCGCTTTTGCCAGCTCTTTGAGATGTTTAACTAAGCCCTGTTCAGGCAGTGCTGACGGTAAATTTAATGTCCTGGTTATTCGCAAATCAGCTGGTACGTCTTCAAATAATTTTTCCACTGCATCAACGCCAACAGCATCCAGCATCTCACGTCTATCAGCTTTTGTATGAGGAAGATAACTCCAAGCCATTTCTAGTGTCCTCCCTCCGCTGCCAACTGGACATATGCATCGCTATCTAGAAGATCATTTAATTCACTGCTGTCAGACATCTCAATCACAACGATCCAACCTTCACCATAAGGTTCTTGATTAATCAGGTCTGGGCCATCTGTAAGAGCTTGATTTACTTTTACAATTTTTCCGGAAACGGGAGCATAAATATCCGATACTGCTTTTACTGACTCAATGACGGAAAAGCTATCGCCCGCTTTTACTGTATTTGACTCATCTGGCAACTCTACAAAAACCACATCACCTAACTGTGATTGAGCAAAATCAGTTACTCCAATAGTAGCAATGTTACCTTCTACCTTGACCCATTCGTGATCTTTGGAGTACTTTAGTTCTTTTGGAATATTCATGATTATTTCCCCTCTCTTTTATAAAATGGTTTGGAAATGACTTGGGCAGCTACATTCTTGCCGCGAATTTCAATGTCTATTTTTTGTCCAACCTTTGCATATTCAGCTTGAATGATGCCCAAACCAAGGTTCTTATCAAGGGATGGAGCGTAAGTCCCTGTCGTTACCACTCCAACATAGCTGCCCGCTGCCAAAATCGGATATTCAGCCCGTGCAACTCCACGGTCAACCATTTCAAAACCAACAATTCTGCGTCTTGGCCCATTGGCTTTCTGTTCCTGCAGCGTTTCTTTGCCGTTAAATTCCCCTTTATCAAGCTTTACAAACATTCCGATTCCTGCCTCAATGGGAGAAATATCAGCTGAGAGTTCGTGCCCATATAAAGGAAAACAAACCTCAAATCTTAATGTGTCACGACAACCTAAACCAGCAGGAAGCAATCCAGAGGGATGCCCGGCTTCCATGATTGTATCCCATAAATATGTAACATCATTCGGACTGCAGTAAATTTCAAATCCATCTTCTCCCGTATATCCAGTTCTTGATAACAATACTTTTTTGCCAGCAATATCGATTTCAGGCATAAACCAGTAATATTTTAGTTCGGAAAGCGGTGCATCAGTCAATTTCGATACAATCATTTCTGCTATTGGTCCCTGCACCGCAATTTGGGCCGTTTCATCTGAGATATTAGTGAGATTAACATCAAATCCTTCTGCATTCTCCTGCATCCAATTCCAATCTTTTTCAATGTTTGCTGCATTAATCACTAAAAGATAATGATCAGCATCCTTTTTATAAACTAATAGATCGTCTACGGTTCCCCCATGCTTATAGCACATAGGCGTGTAAAGTATTTGATTGCTTTCCAGCTTGGAAACATCGTTGGTTACTAACCTTTGCAGAAAGATTAATGCATCTGGTCCATTAACTACTACTTCTCCCATATGGGATACATCAAATAATCCGGCTTTGGCTCTGACGGCCTGATGTTCATTCTTGATTCCAGTGTACTGAACCGGGAGAGACCAACCGCCAAACTCGACGATCCTGCCTCCATACCGCAAGTGCGTCTCATAAAGAGGTGTCTGTTTTACTGTCATGAAAACCACTCCAATCTTTCTTTAATACATTAAAAAGGACAGAGAACAAGAGTGAAATTTCACTCTTGTTCTCTGTCCTTTTACCTGAGAGTTTCGCCCGCAGTCGGGCTCCCCATCGGCGACACTTTCAATTACGAAGTGTACTCTCCAGAGTTCGGTCCAGCTGCGGTCTTTTTACCTGAGAGTTTGAACAAAGCTTTGCTCCTTCGGTGAT